>JAJZHC010000021.1 GCA_021804705.1 Pseudomonadota bacterium | reverse complement strand
CCCTGCAGGTGACGGTGCATCCACAACTGGGCGCGCGCCTGGGCCTCGCGGCGGGGCAGCGTGTGCGGGTACGCCAGGGCGAAGGCATGGCCGAATTGCCGCTGGCCTTTGATGCGGGCCTTCCCGAAGGTTGCGCGCGCATTCCCACCGCGCATCCTGCCACCGCCGGTTTGGGCGACGCGTTGGGGATGGTGTCCCTGGAGGCTTGCGCATGATGGTTCCACAGGAAATACAGCAATTTTTCGGGCCCTTGTGGCCTGCCGTATGGGCCCTCGTCAGGATCGTGGTGATCGTGCTGCCGCTGATGGGCGCGGTCGCCTACCTCACGCTGGTGGAGCGCAAGGTGATTGGCTACATGCAAATCCGCATCGGCCCCAACCGGGTTGGCCCCTATGGTCTGCTGCAACCCATTGCGGATGCCATCAAGCTGCTCATGAAGGAAATCGTGGTGCCCAGCGGCGCCAACAAATTCCTTTTCGTGCTGGGCCCGGTGCTGGCCATCATGCCCGCACTCGCCGCCTGGGCCGTGGTGCCCTTCACGCCCGAACTCATCCTCACCAATGTGGACGCCAGCCTGCTCTACATCATGGCCATCACTTCCATGGGCGTTTACGGCGTGGTGATTGCGGGCTGGGCCTCCAACTCCAAGTACGCCTTCCTCGGCGCCCTACGCTCCGCAGCCCAGATCGTTTCGTACGAAATCGCCATGGGCTTTGCCCTGGTGACGGTGCTGATGATGTCACACAGCCTTAACCTGGTAGAGATCGTCAAAGCCCAGCAGGGGCCGCTGGGCCTGTTGCAGTGGAACTGGATTCCGCTGCTGCCCATGTTCGTGGTGTACGTCATCTCGGGGACGGCCGAAACCAACCGGGCGCCCTTTGACGTGGCCGAAGGCGAATCAGAAATCGTGGCCGGCTTCCATGTGGAATATTCCGGTATGACCTTTGCCATTTTCTTCCTGGCCGAATACGCCAACATGATCCTGATCTCGGCGCTCACCGCCATCATGTTCATGGGAGGCTGGCTGTCGCCGTTGCCCTTCCTGCCGGACAGCATCCTGTGGTTGTTTGCCAAGATGAGTTTCGTGCTGTTCCTGTTTTTGTGGTTCAGGGCCACCTTCCCGCGCTACCGCTATGACCAGATCATGCGTCTGGGCTGGAAGGTGTTCATTCCGGTGACGCTGGTGTGGCTGGTGTTGGTGGGCGCGCTCATGCAGGAGCCGTTGCGCGGCTTGCCCATCCTCAACATCTGGTTCCATTGACCGAGGGTCTGTACATGGGTGCCATTAAAGAATTCGTTAAAAGCTGGACGCTCACCGAGCTGCTCAAGGGGATGAGCGTGACGGGTCGTCACTTCCTGTCGCGCAAGATCACTATCCAGTATCCCGAGGAAAAAACCCCGCAATCGCCGCGTTTTCGTGGGCTGCATGCGCTGCGCCGCTATCCCAACGGCGAGGAGCGCTGTATTGCCTGCAAGCTGTGCGAGGCCGTGTGCCCGGCCATGGCCATCACCATCGAGTCCGAAGAGCGTGCCGATGGCAGCCGCCGCACCACGCGCTACGACATCGATCTTTCCAAATGCATTTTCTGCGGCTTCTGTGAAGAATCCTGTCCGGTGGATTCCATCGTCGAGACGCGCATTTTTGAATATCACGGCGAACAACGCGGCGACCTGCTCATGACCAAGGAAAAACTGCTGGCGGTGGGAGATCTCTACGAGGCCCAGATTGCAGCCGATCGTGCCGAAGACGCACGCTTCCGATAAGGAAATACAAGGTGACTGATTTTTCCGTACTGATATTTTCTGCCTTCGCGCTGGTGCTGCTGGGGGCTGCCGTGGGCGTGATCACGGCGCGCAATCCGGTGCATGCGGCCCTGTTTCTGGTGCTGGCCTTCTTCAACGGCGCCGGATTGTGGATGATGCTGGAAGCCGAATTTCTCTCCATCGCCCTGGTGCTGGTGTACGTGGGGGCCGTGATGGTGCTGTTCCTGTTTGTGGTGATGATGCTCAACGTCGATCTGGCGCGGCTGCGCGAGGGGTTCTGGAAACACTTGCCCCTGGGGCTCGGTGTGGGCCTGCTGATGGTGGTGGAGATGCTGCTGGTGGTGAGCAGCAAGCAGTTTGCCTCGCTCGGGGCAGGCATGGCCCCTGCAGCGCCTGGGGGAAGCAATACCCGCGAGCTGGGACTTTTGCTCTACACCGACTATGTCTATCCCTTTGAACTGGCCGCCGTCATCCTGCTGGTGGCCATCGTTGCGGCCATTGCCCTGACACTGCGGCGACGCAAGGATTCCAAGCACCTGGATCCGTCGCAGCAAGTCCGCGTCAAGGCGGCCGACCGAATTCGCATCGTGGCCATGCGCGCCGAAAAGGACCGTTGATGATCAATCTGACCGATTACCTGATGCTCGGCGCTGTGCTGTTCGCCATCAGTGTGGTGGGCATTTTTCTGAACCGCAAGAATGTCATCATCCTGCTGATGTGCATCGAACTGATGCTGCTGGCCGTCAACCTCAACTTCGTGGCGTTTTCCCACTACCTGCACGACATGGCAGGGCAGGTCTTCGTGTTTTTCATCTTGACCGTTGCCGCAGCCGAGTCGGCCATCGGCCTCGCGATTTTGGTCGTACTGTTCCGAAACATCCACTCCATCAATGTGGATGATCTGGGCAGTCTCAAGGAATGAGCCTCCATGAGCATGTTTAGCCTTTATCTGCTGGTTCCCCTCGCACCCCTCGCCGGCGCCCTACTGGCAGGACTCTTCGGCAAGGCGTTGGGACGTACCGGAAGTCACGTCGTCACCATCCTGGGTGTGGCCATTTCCTTCGTGGCCTCCGTGGTGATTGCCCAGGACGTCTTTGCCGGGCACCTGTTCAATGGCACGGTCTACACCTGGATGACCACCGAAGACATCTCGCTGGTGGTGGGCTTCCTGATCGATCCACTGACCGTGACCATGATGTTGATCGTGACCTTCGTCTCCCTCATGGTGCACATCTACACCGTGGGCTACATGCACGAAGATCCCGGCTATCAGCGCTTTTTCAGCTACATCTCGCTGTTCACCTTTTCCATGCTGATGCTGGTGATGTCCAACAACTTCCTGCAGCTGTTCTTTGGGTGGGAAGCCGTGGGCCTGGTGTCCTACCTGCTGATCGGTTTCTGGTACACCCGCCCCACCGCCATCTACGCCAACCTCAAGGCGTTCCTGGTCAATCGCGTGGGCGACCTGGGGTTTTTGCTAGGCATCGGCCTCATCCTGGCCCATTTCGGTTCGCTCGATTACGCCACCGTGTTTGCGCGCGCACCCATGCTGGCCCAGGACAGCATCGCGCTGCTGCCTGATAGCCCGGTATCGCTGCTGACCGTGGTGTGCATCCTGCTGTTCATCGGCGCCATGGGCAAGTCGGCCCAGATGCCGCTGCATGTCTGGCTGCCCGACTCCATGGAAGGCCCCACGCCCATTTCCGCACTGATCCACGCGGCCACCATGGTGACGGCAGGGATCTTCATGGTCTCACGCATGTCGCCGCTGTTCGAACTTTCCGAGACGGCGCGTACCGTGGTATTGGTGGTGGGTGCCAGTACGGCGCTGTTCATGGCCTTTCTTGGCATCATCCAGAACGACATCAAGCGGGTGGTGGCCTATTCCACCCTCTCGCAACTAGGCTACATGACGGTGGCGCTGGGCGCCTCGGCCTACCCCGTGGCGATTTTCCATCTGGGCACCCATGCCTTCTTCAAGGCCCTGTTGTTTCTGGGTGCAGGCTCGGTGATTCACGCCATGCACCACGAGCAGGACATGCGTCACATGGGCGGGCTGCGCAAGTACATGCCCATCACCTACATCACGGCCGTGATCGGTTCGCTGGCCCTGGCCGGCATTCCGCCCTTTGCCGGTTTCTTCTCCAAGGACGCCATCATCGAGGCGGTGCAGGGCAGCACCATTCCGGGGGCGGGCTACGCCACCTTTGCCGTGCTGGTGGGTGTGTTCGTCACGGCCTTCTACAGCTTCAGGATGCTGTTCATGACCTTTCATGGCAAGCCGCGCATGGACCATCACACGCGCGAGCACCTGCATGAGTCGCCCTGGGTGATTACCGTGCCGCTGATCCTGCTGGCCATTCCTTCGGTAATAGCGGGTTACCTGTACATCGAGCCCATGGTGATTGGACAGTACTTTGGCAACGCCATCACGGTGCTGCCCGGCAATGGCGGACTACACGCCCTGCGCGAGGAGTGGCACGGCGTGGGCGACTTCATCATTCACGGCATGATGGCATTGCCTTTCTGGCTGGCAATCTCGGGCATTGCCACCGCCGCCGCCCTGTACCTCAAGTGGACGCATGTTCCGGCAGCCATCCAGGCGCGTTTTGGCGGTCTCTATACCCTGCTGGACCACAAGTATTACTTCGACCGGTTCAACGAAGTCTTCTTTGCCCACGGCGCGCTCAAGGTGGGCAGCGCCTTCTGGCATAAGGGCGACGTGTCCGTGATCGACGGTGCCGTCAACGGATCGGCCCACCTGGTGGAGCGCTTCTCGGGAAGACTGCGCCGCATCCAGACCGGATACATCTACCACTACGCCTTCATCATGATCTTTGGCGTGTTCATCCTGATGAGCCTGTGGTTCGTCAAGGCGTAACCTGAGCGGATATTCATGACTGCAAATCACTTCCTGTCCCTGAGCATCTGGTTGCCGATCCTGGCAGGCGTGCTGGTGCTGGCCACCAGCAGCGAAAAAAACGCCTGCCGCACCCGGTGGCTGGCGCTCATCGGCGCCGTGCTGGGCTTCGCGGTGACTGTGCCGCTGTACCTCGGGTTTGCCAATGACACAGCGGCCATGCAGTTTGTGGAAATGGCGCCCTGGATTCCCGCCTTCAGCATCAACTATCACCTCGGCATTGACGGCATCTCCCTGTGGTTCGTGTTGCTCAACAGCTTCATGACCGTGCTGGTGGTGATCGCAGGCTGGGTGGTCATTGAAAAGCGCCTGGCCCAGTACATGGCGGCCTTCCTGATCATGTCCGGCCTCATCAACGGGGTCTTTGCAGCGCTCGATGCCATCCTGTTCTATGTGTTCTTCGAGGCCATGCTGATTCCCATGTTCCTCATCATCGGCATCTGGGGCGGGCCTCGCCGTGTGTATGCCGCCATCAAGTTTTTCCTGTATACCCTGCTGGGTTCGCTGTTGATGCTGGCGGCCTTCATCTACCTGTACTTCGAAGCGGGCGGATCTTTCGAGATCATCAAGTTCCAGATCCTGCCCCTGCCGCTGGGTGTGCAGATTCTGCTCTTCATCGCCTTCTTCATGTCCTTTGCGGTCAAGGTGCCCATGTGGCCGGTGCATACCTGGTTGCCCGATGCGCACGTGGAAGCGCCCACGGGCGGTTCGGTCATCCTGGCCGCCATCACCCTCAAAATCGGGGCGTACGGATTCCTGCGCTTCAACCTGCCCATCACGCCGGACGCCAGCCACGCCCTGTCCGGCTACATCATTGCCCTGTCGCTGATTGCGGTGGTGTACATCGGCCTCGTGGCGCTGGTGCAAAACGACATGAAGAAGCTTGTGGCTTATTCTTCCATTGCCCACATGGGATTCGTTACCCTCGGGATTTTCATGTTCAATGCCATGGGGACGGAAGGAGCGCTGCTGCAGATGATCTCGCACGGCTTCGTGTCCGGCGCCATGTTCCTGTGCATCGGCGTGCTCTATGACCGCATGCACTCCCGCCAGATTTCCGATTACGGCGGCGTGGTCAATACCATGCCGGTGTTTTCCGCCTTCTTCATGCTGTTTGCCATGGCCAACGCCGGCCTGCCGGGCACGAGCGGTTTCATTGGAGAATTCATCGTCACCCTGAGTGCCATCCAGGTCAACTTCTGGTATGCGGCGCTGGCGGCCACCACGCTCATTTTCGGCGCAGCCTATACGCTGTGGATGTACAAGCGCGTGGTATTCGGCGAAGCGGCCAACGCCCATGTGGCCGAACTCAAGGACGTCAGCGGGCGTGAAACCCTGTTCCTGGCCATTCTGGCCATCCTGGTGCTGGCGATGGGCCTTTATCCCAAGCCGTTCACCGACACCATGCATGCCTCGGTGCAACAGTTGATCGAGCAAACCTCGGTCTCGAAGTTTTGATGGAGCGATGATGACTTTCGCCACCCCCTATCTGGCCCCGGTCTATCCGGAAATCTTCCTGCTGACGGCGCTCTCGGCCATCCTGATGCTGGACCTGTTCATTTCGGAGTCCAAGCGCTTTCTGACCTACGCCTACTCTCAACTGGCCCTGCTGGTGACGGCAGCACTGCTGGTGATGGGCGCCTCAGGCCACGCACTCTCCACCTTCGGCGGCATGTTCATCGATGACCCCATGGCGCGCACCCTGAAGCTGGTGGCCATCGTGGCGGTCTCCTTCGTCATGGCCTACTCGCGCACCTACAACCAGTCGCGCGGGCTGTTCCGCGGCGAGTTCTATGTGTTGCTGTTGTTTGCCCTGCTGGGCATCATGGTGATGATTTCTGCCAACCATTTCCTGGTGCTCTACCTGGGCCTGGAACTGCTCTCTCTTTCCATGTGCGCACTGATTGCATTGCAACGGGATTCGGCCTCCGCCAGCGAAGCCGCCATGAAATACTTTGTGCTGGCGGCCCTGGCCTCGGGCTTGCTGTTGTATGGCTTGTCCATGCTCTATGGCGCCACCGGCTCGTTATTCATGCCCATGGTGGCCAATGCCATCGCTTCGGGTGCGGCCGACCCCGCCATCCTGGTGTTTGGCCTGGTGTTCGTGGTGGCAGGGCTTGCCTTCAAGCTTGGGGTGGTGCCCTTTCACATGTGGGTGCCCGATGTGTATGAGGGATCGCCCACGGCAGTGACCCTCTTCATTAGCACGGCACCCAAGGTGGCGGCCTTTGCCTTCTTCATCCGTCTGCTGGTGGGTGCGCTGGGCCCCATGGTATCGGACTGGCAGTCCATGCTGGTCATCGTGGCCGTGCTGTCCATGCTGCTGGGCAACGTGACCGCCATCGCCCAGACCAATCTCAAGCGCATGCTGGCCTATTCCACCATCTCGCACATGGGCTTCCTGCTGTTGGGCATCCTCTCCGGTTCACTGGCGGGCTATGCTTCGGCCATGTTCTACATGGTGGCCTATGTGATGATGAGCCTTGGCGCCTTCGGCCTCATCCTGATGTTGAGCCGTGACGGTTTTGAAGCCGACCAGCTGGAAGACTTGAAGGGGCTGAACAAGCGCAGCCCCTGGTATGCCTTCATGATGTTGCTGGTGATGATTTCCATGGCAGGCATACCCGTGTCCGTGGGCTTCTTTGCCAAGCTTTCGGTGTTGAGCGCCGTGCTGGATGCCGGCATGACCTGGCTTGTGGTGTATGCGGTGATGATGTCGCTGATCGGCGCCTTCTACTACCTGCGCGTCATCAAGCTCATGTACATGGATGAACCTGTGGACGAGTCGCCGCTGGTGGCCGAAACGGATCACCGCGTTCTGATCGGGCTCAACGCCCTGGCCATCCTCGTGCTGGGCATCGTGCCTCAACCCCTGATCGACCTTTGCATGGCTTCCATCGGGCAATCCCTGAGAGGTTGACATCCGTGGCAGCATTTCCCCACCTGCCGCACGATTTTACCGAGCATCAGGTGGATTCGGAACAGGTCTTCAAGGGCCGCCTGCTGGACGTACGCCGTGATACGGTGTGCCTGCCCGACGGGCAGCATACGGTGCGCGAATACATCGTGCACAACGGCGCTGCCGCCATCATTCCCTTGCTCGATGACGAGACGGTACTGCTGGAATACCAGTACCGTTATCCCAACCGTCGCCATTATTACGAAATTCCCGCAGGCAAGCTGGAACCGGATGAGCCACCTCTGCAGGCGGCGCAACGCGAATTGCTGGAAGAGACCGGCTATGTGGCGGCAGACTGGCAGCAGTTGGCCACCCTGCACCTGTGCATTGCCTATTCCACCGAACGCATCGCGTTCTTTCTGGCGCGCGGGCTAACCTTCAAAGCCCATCGCCGGGACGAGGAAGAGTTTCTGGAAACGATGCCCGTCTCGCTCAAACAGGCCTATCGCTGGATCGAGGAGGGCATCATCAACGATGCCAAGACGGTGGCGGGCCTGCTCTGGCTCAAGACCATGGGCCCGCGTCCCGCAGTTACTGCAGCATCAACTGATTGAGCCGCTTCACGAAGCTGGCCGGATCTTCCAGTTGCCCCCCCTCCGCCAGCAGTGACTGTTCGAACAACAGCGTGCTCCAGTCGGCTATGCGTTGGGCGTCGGTTTCCAGCTTGAGGCGCAGCACCAGACGGTGATCGGGATTGATTTCCAGAATGGGCTTCGATGAGGGCACGTTCTGCCCGGCCGCCTTCAGCATCCGCTCCAGGTTGCCCGAAAGCGCGCCTTCCTCTACCACCAGGCAAGCTGGCGATTCGGTCAGGCGGTGGCTGACGCGCACTTCCTTGACGCGGTCACCTAGCGCCGTTTTCATGGCTTCCAGCAAGGGCTTCAGGGCTTCGCCATCGGGCGTTTCGATTTTGGGAGCGGCACCCCCCAGTTTGGTGACGTCGAGGTCGCCCTTGGCCACGGACTGCAGTTTTTTGCCTTCGAATTCTTCCAGATGGGAGACCACCCATTCGTCCACCCGGTCCGACAGCAGCAGCACTTCGATGCCCTGCTTGCGGAAGATTTCCAGGTGGGGGCTGTTCTTCGCTGCGGCGAAGGTGTCCGCCGTCACGTAATAGAGGGCTTCCTGGCCTTCCTTCATGCGGCCAATGACGTCCTTCAGGGATTCGGTCTGCGCCTCCTGGTCCGTGTGGGTGGTGGAAAAACGCAACAGCCCGGCCCATTTGTCGCGGTTGGCAAATTCGTCGCCGGCGCCTTCCTTGAAGACGCGACCGAATTCTTTCCAGAAGGTGGCGTACTTGTCCTTCTGGTTCTCAGCCAGGTCTTCCAGCAGCCCCAGAATTTTCTTGGTGCAACCGGCGCGGATGGCGTCGATGTCCTTCGACTCCTGCAGGATTTCGCGCGAGACGTTGAGCGGCAGGTCGGCCGAGTCGATCACCCCGCGTACGAAGCGCAGGTAATGGGGCAGCAGCTTCTTTGCGTCCTCCATGATGAACACGCGGCGCACATACAGCTTGATGCCGTGGCGCGGCTCGCGGTCCCACAGGTCGAAGGGTGCGCGTGCGGGGATGTACAACAGCTCGGTGTATTCCTGCTTGCCCTCCACGCGGGCGTGGCTCCAGGCCAGCGGGGCCTCGAAATCGTGCCCCACATGCTTGTAGAACTCATGGTACTGCTCATCCGTGATCTCGTTCTTGGGGCGGGCCCACAGGGCACTGGCCTGGTTCAGGGTCTCGTCCTCGGCACTTTTGCCCTCTTCCGCTTCGCGCTGCATGACGATGGGCAGCTGGATGTGGTCGGAGTAGCGGTGCACGATGGATTTGATCTGCCAGGGCTCGAGGAAGCTGTCCTCGCCTTCCTTGAGGTGGAGGGTGACGCTGGTGCCTCGGGGGAGGTCAGCCACTTCCTCAAGGGTGAAGGTGCCATCGCCGGTGGATTCCCAACGCACCCCCTGGCTGGCTTCCATGCCGGCCCGGCGGGTGGTGAGGGTGACGCGATCTGCCACGATGAAAGCGGAGTAGAAGCCCACTCCGAACTGACCGATCAGGGCCGAATCGCGGGCCGCGTCGCCGGACAGGCGATTGAGGAATTCACGCGTGCCGGAGCGGGCGATGGTGCCGATGTTGGCAATCACTTCGTCGCGCGACATGCCAATGCCGTTGTCGGTCAGGGTGAGGGTGCGCGCTGCCTTGTCGATGCTGATGCGCACCTTGAGGTCGGGGTCGGCCTCGAGCAGGGCGCCGTTTTGCAGCGCTTCAAAGCGCAGCTTGTCGCAGGCGTCCGAGGCGTTGGAGATCAGCTCACGCAGAAAAATTTCCTTGTTGCTGTACAGGGAATGGATCATCAGCTGGAGCAGCTGCTTCACTTCCGTCTGGAACTGCATGGATTCTTTTTGGCTCATGGGCGAACACCGTCAATTGTTTTCAGGTTGAACGAAAGGGGTCTAGGGCAGGAGATGGGGGCACTTCCGGCTTTTTCAACGGGGGCACCGGCAAAATGGTTTAAAATTCCACTTCAGCCGCGCATCCTAACATTTTTACAAGGTTCGGCCTTCATGAAATTCTGTCCAGACTGCGGCGCACCGGTGGTGCTGCGGGTTCCCGAGGGCGACAACCTGCCGCGTCATGTGTGCTCAGCATGTGCGGCCATCCACTACACCAACCCCAAGATCGTGGTGGGCTGCGTACCCGAGTGGCAGGGGCGCATCCTGCTGTGTCGCCGGGCCATCGAGCCGCGCCTGGGCTTCTGGACCATGCCTGCCGGGTTCATGGAAAACGGTGAAACCGCACGCGCCGGAGCGGCTCGCGAAACTTTCGAGGAGTCACAATCCGAGGTGGCGGTGGGGTCGCTGATTTCCGTCATCAGCATTCCGGGCATCAATCAGGTGCACCTCATGTTCAGCGGCCGCATGCTGAGCGAAGCGCATGGGCCCACAGCCGAGAGCAGCGCCGTGCAGCTGTTTTCCGAGGAGGACATCCCCTGGGATGAGCTCGCCTTTCGAACAGTGGTGCATACCCTGCGCCATTATCTGGAAGACCGTCGTCTGGGTACGCAGGGTCTGCATGTTCTCGATCTGGGGGCTGCTGCAGCATGAACGAAGCCCGAACGCGTGCCGACGAACCGGTCGAGCGGTTGTTGCATATCGAATCTCTCGATCATGAGGCCCAGGGCATTGCGCGCCACGAGGGCAAGGTGGTGTTTGTGGAAGGGGCCTTGCCCGGCGAAACGGTGCGCGCCCGCACCACGCGCCGCAAGGCCCAGTTCGACCAGGCGACCACGGTGGCGGTGCTGCACCCCGGGCCCAGTCGGGTGGTGCCGCGTTGTCCGCACTTTGGCGTGTGCGGCGGCTGCAACATGCAGCATGCCGACCCTGCTGCACAAGTGGCTTTCAAGCAACGCATCCTGGAAGACAATCTGGCGCGCATCGGGCGCGTCAAGCCCGAGGTGCTATTGCCTACCATCCAGGGGCCGGCCTGGGGTTACCGCCAGCGGGCACGGGTGTCGGTGCGTCATGTGGTCAAAAAGGGCGGGGTGCTGGTGGGGTTTCACGAAAAATCCTCCAGCTTCGTGGCGGACATGCAGCGCTGCGAAATCCTGCCACCCCATGTGTCGGCGCTGCTTGTTCCCCTGCGCCACCTGGTGATGGCCCTGTCCATCCGCGAGCGTATGCCGCAGGTGGAAGTGGCCGTGGGTGAGGCGGTGACCGTGCTGGTATTTCGGGTGCTGGAGACCCCGACGCCGGAAGATGAAGCACATATCCGTGCCTTTGCCGAGCAATGGCAGGTGCAGGTGTGGCTTCAAGCCAAAGGGCCGGATTCGGCCCTCCCCTTTCATCCTCTCGAGGCGCCGGCGCTGAACTACACCCTGCCGGAGTTTGGCATCGTAATGCCTTTCGGGCCTACGGAATTCACCCAGGTCAATGCCGCAGTCAACCGGGTACTGGTGGGGCGTGCCGTGCGCATGCTCGACCCCCGGCCGGGTGAGCGCGTCGTGGACCTGTTTTGCGGACTGGGTAATTTCACCCTGGCACTGGCGCGCAGCGGGGCCGAGGTCATCGGCGTGGAAGGCAGTCCCGCCCTGGTGGAACGCGCCCGGCAGAATGCTGCCGCCAACGGCCTGTCCGGCAACACCTCGTTTTTGGCTGCCAACCTCTTCACTGCTACGGAAGAAAGCCTGGCCGTGCTGGGGCCGGTTGACAAGATGCTGATCGATCCGCCGCGTGACGGTGCGGTGGAAGTGGTCAAATCGTTGGGGCGATTGCTGCCGCGGCGCATCGTCTATGTGTCCTGCAGTCCTGCCACGCTGGCGCGCGACGCGCAGATTCTGGTGCATCAACAGGGGTATCGGCTGCGCGCTGCGGGGGTGGCCAACATGTTCCCCCACACGGCACATGTGGAATCCATCGCGCTCTTCGAGCGCGATGGACCGTGATACGAACTAGCGGCGATCGCCGCCGAAGGCGCCCAGCAACTGCAGCAGGCTGATGAAGATGTTGTAGATGTTCATGTACAGGCTCAGCGTGGCGGTGATGTAGTTGGTCTCACCCCCGTGCACGATCTGGCTGACGTTGAACAGGATCATCAGCGAGGAAAACAGCATGAACCCGGCGCACAGCACGAGCTGCATGACGGGCAGCTGCAGGAAGATGTTGGCCACCACGGCCACCATCAACACGATGGCACCCACCATCAAAAAGTTGGCCATGCCGCTGAAGTTGCGTTTGGTGGAGCTGGCAATCCCTGCCAGGCTGAAAAACACGACGGCCGTGCCACCGGCTGCCAGGGAAATCAGCTGGCCGCCGTTACGAAATGCCATGGTGTATTGCAGCAAGGGCCCCAACATCACGCCCAGCACAAAGGTGAGCAGCAACAGCAGGTATACGCCCGTGGTGCTGTGCTTGTTGGCCTCGATGGCAAAGAACAAACCGTAGATCACGCCCAGAAACAGCAGGCTGGACAGGATGGGGCTTGCCGCCATGAAGGCAAAACTCAGGTTGATGCCGACCAGAGCGCCAATGGCGGTGGGGATGAGCGAGAGCCCCAGCAGCCAGTAAGTGTTGCGCAACACGCGCTGCTGCAGGGAATCGAGCGCGCCAGATTGGGTGTAGACATTAAAATCTTGTTGCATATCAAGGAACTCCTCAATGTAACGCCGCAAGGTTGCGGCTACTGACGGGTGTTAGACTACGACAGAGACCCTCAAGTTGCAAGGTGGGGGCATGAGCGGCAATTTCAAGGGGGCGCGTGTTGAGCGGGCCCGTCCATGAGGCTTGGTGTAGAATACACCCCCTCGGAGACTTGGGTGAGTGGTTTAAACCAGCAGTCTTGAAAACTGCCGACGGGCAACCGTCCGTGAGTTCGAATCTCACAGTCTCCGCCATTCTTCCCTCCACGGGGTGGCAACCCGGTTTCACTTCAACCTTTCCACCAGGGTGGCGACATGAAAAAAGACGAAACAAGAAAAGCGTTATCAGTCGATATCGATTATTTTCGGTCAAAGGCAAAATACTACGAGTCACTTCAATTGTTTGAGGCAGCCCAATACGCGGGCA
>JAJZHC010000176.1 GCA_021804705.1 Pseudomonadota bacterium | reverse complement strand
GTGTGCCCGTGGGCGAGGTCATCGAGGTGTGGACCCGCACCGGAGACAGCTACGATATCGTCAGCACCGCCCAGCCCTACGCGGTGCTGCAATGGCTGGCCCCCTCGTTTCAGGAAACCAGCCGGGGCATCGTGCTGGAGCAGGACTTACGCCCCGTGCATTTCGAGCATGCCCGCAACGATGCGTCGCAGCGCTTTGCGACAGATTTTCATTGGGATACGGGCCTGCTCGAGCAGCACTTCGATGGCAAGACCGAGACGGTGCCGCTGCCACCGGGCACCCAGGACATGCTGTCCATCAAGTATCTCTACCGCGTGGCAGGCAAGACCATGCTGGGGCGCGACATTTCCATGAGCACCGGAAAAAAGCTGGAAGTCCACCACCTCGTCGCGCGCGACACCGGCGAGACCGTCACCGATGCCGGTCGCTTCAAGACGCTGCATGTGGGGGACGAGGGCGAGCAGGCCCCGTCCCATTTCGATCTATGGTTGCCGGAAGACCGGCGTTATCCTCCCGTTCGCATGCAAGTGACCGAGCGGGGTCATCAATGGGAGCAGCGCATGCTGCGAGTGGAAATGGAATGAGTCGTACCCCCAGTAAGGCAATCACCGAAAACCAGTTCGGGGCCCTGGTGTCCGCGCTGGAAATGGTCCTGCCGGCCAGCATGCCTGCGGACGTTGCCCTGCACCAGTTTTTTCGCAATCATCCTGAAATGGGCATGCAGGACCGGGCCTTTGTGGCGGAAGGGGTCTATGCCTTGCTGCGACGCCTGGAGTTGATCAAGGTATTGGCGCCTACAACGTCGCCGCGACGCATGGCGCTCGCCACCCTCTACCGGGTGCTGGGGCGCAGTGCGCGCGAGCTGCTGCCGTTGTGCCAGGGTGAGGAAGGAGCCTGGCTTGAAGCGCTCAAAGCGCAACCGGTGCCCGATACCCTGGCCGTCCAGGCGGATTTGCCGCAGTGGGTGGTGACGCGGCTGCTGCAACGGTATCCAGCCGAAGAAGTGCTGGCCCTGGGGCGCGCGTTGCAGACCCAGGCACCGCTCGACCTGCGGGTCAACACGCTGCTCACCACGCGCGATGCCGTACTGCAGGCGCTCGACGCCGCGGGGCTGAAAGGCGTGTCCACCCCCTGGTCCCCCATCGGCATTCGTCTGGAGGGCCGCCCCTCCGTCAATCGCCTCGAACTCTTTACGGCGGGCCATGTGGAAGTGCAGGACGAGGGCAGCCAGCTGCTGGGCTTTCTCGTGGCCCCGCGTCGCCGCGACATGGTGGTGGATTTCTGCGCCGGCGCAGGGGGCAAGACGCTCATGCTGGGCGCCCTGATGCATAATCAGGGTCGGGTCTATGCCTTTGATGTGTCCGAGCGCCGCCTCAACAACCTCAAACCGCGCCTTAAGCGTTCCGGCTTGTCCAACCTCAATCCGGTGCTGATTGCAAGCGAGACGGAAGCACGCGTGCGGCGGCTGGCCGGCAAGATTGACCGGGTGCTGGTGGATGCGCCCTGTAGCGGGCTGGGCACCCTGCGCCGCAATCCTGACCTCAAAATGCGCCAGAGCGACGTTTCGGTGGCCGAGCTCGTGGTCAAGCAGGCGGCCATCCTCGAGGCGGCCGCCACGCTGGTCAAACCCGGTGGACGGCTGGTGTACGCCACTTGCAGCCTGCTCGACGAGGAAAACGATGCGCAGGCCGATCGCTTTGCCGCAGCCCATCCCGAGTTCACGCCGGTACACTGCGGCGAGATTCTGGCGGCCCAGCAGATTGCGCTGGAGATGGGGGAACGGTTTCGATTATTGCCACACCGGCATCACACCGACGGATTTTTTGCGGCGGTGTGGGAACGCCAGGCAGGCTGAAGGAGAGGGACTGGATGGACCAAGCTCAAGAATTGTTTTCCGGGTTCACGGGGTTTGTGACCTCGCTGCTGCAGGCACAGCATCTGTGGCAGTTGCCTGTGCTGTTAGTGTCGCTGCTGGTGGGTTCGGGCGCTGCCATCGCCATGGGGCGCGGACGTCACCAGGTCGGGGTGGATATCGAGCGCTCGCGGCGCCTGCGGGGCATTGCCTTTGCCCTGGTCAGCGCCGCTGCACTGATGCTGTTCGGGCGCTACTTTGGCCATGGCCGCCCCTCTTCCCTGCTGCACATGGCGCTCTCGCTCACCCTGGCCCTGGGCGCTGCGCGAACCGGCGTGTACGTGCTCAAGTACGTGGTGGGGCTGTCGCGCCGTACCATAACCTTGCAGGCGTTTTTTGTGCGCACCGTCTGGGTGCTGTTTGCCCTGCACGTGACGGGGCTGCTCGAGCCGTTGATGGACTTGCTGCAGGATATCGGGCTAACCATCGGCAACACTTACATTTCGCTGCTGCAGGTGTTGCAGGCGGTGGTGGTGGTCACGGTGATGCTGGTGCTGGCCCTGTGGCTGGGCGGCGCGATGGAACGGCGCCTGATGCGTACCGACGCCCTGGACAAGCATTTCAGGGTGGTGGTCGTGAAGTTGCTGCGCGGCTTGCTGGTGTTCATGAGTGTCGTGATTGCCTTGCCCCTGGTGGGCATCGATTCCACCTTCCTGTCCGTGTTGGGCGGTGCGCTGGGTGTGGGTCTGGGCTTTGCCCTGCAGAAAATTGCCAGCAACTATGTGAGCGGCTTCATCATCCTCATGGATCGCTCCATCCGCATGGGCGACGTCATCACCGTGGACGGGCGCCAGGGCACGGTCATCCGTTTGGAGGCCCGATGCATCGCCCTGAGTGCCACGGACGGCACGGTCTTCATCGTGCCCAACGAAACCTTCATGACCCAGACCATCACCAACCACACCCTGGGCGGAGGTGGCGTATGCCGCACGCTCACCCTGGAAGTGGCTTTCGGCAGCGACCTTGAACGAGTGCGCGCCATCCTGGAAGATGCCGCTCGCCAGCAGGCGCGTGTGCTGGTCGAACCAGCCCCCTCGGTTGCGCTGCTGCGCCATACCGGTTATGGCGTGGAATTGTCCCTGCAGTTCTGGATTGACGACCCCGGCGTGAGCGACCTGGGGCTGCGCTCCGACATGCTGCAGGCCATCCAGAGGGGCCTGCGCGAGGCGCAGATCGCCTTACCCCTGCGCGACGGGGTGAAGGCTACCCAGGTCTGACTTGCTTTTTGTTATAATTTTTGATACCATGCATGGTTGCGCCTAATGGATTGAAGGAGCTGTACCCATGCTGTTTTCAGGAATACTCAATTTGCCGTGGTGGGGAGATGTCATTGCCGCACTGGTCATGACCCATGTCACCATTGCCTCCGT
>JAJZHC010000175.1 GCA_021804705.1 Pseudomonadota bacterium | reverse complement strand
CATCACCATCAAAGCCCAGACGGCTGCCCTGCATTACAAGGCGCGCGATGGCCAGATTTACAACCTCAACCTGATCGACACGCCCGGACATGTGGACTTTTCTTACGAGGTTTCGCGCTCGCTGGCGGCTTGTGAAGGTGCCGTTCTGGTGGTGGATGCCTCGCAAGGGGTTGAGGCGCAGACCGTGGCCAATTGCTATACCGCCATCGAACAGGGCATTGAGGTGGTTCCCGTTCTCAACAAGATCGACCTGCCCTCGGCCGAACCCGAGCGGGTGATCTCGGAGATCGAGGACATCATCGGTATCGATGCCCATGAGGCCTTGCGGGTAAGCGCCAAGACCGGGGAAGGCATTGCCGATGTGCTGGAAGCCGTCATCGCGCGCGTGCCGCCGCCCCAGGGCCATCTGGATGCGCCACTCAAGGCTCTCATCATCGACTCCTGGTTTGACAACTATGTGGGCGTGGTCATGCTGGTACGGGTCGTGGATGGCGTGCTGCACCCCAAGGACAAGCTGTTGTTCATGTCCACCCAGTCCACCTACCTGTGCGAACAGGTGGGCGTGTTCACGCCCAAATCCCTGCAACGCGACAGCCTCTCGGCAGGGCAGGTGGGCTTCATCATTGCCGGCATTCGCGAACTGCACGCGGCGCGCGTGGGCGATACGCTCACCCTGGTACAGAATCCGGCGACGGAAGCCCTTCCAGGATTCAAGGAAATCAAGCCGCAGGTTTTTGCCGGACTCTATCCGGTAGAGACCAACCAGTATGATGCGCTGCGCGACGCACTGGAAAAGCTCAAGCTCAATGACGCCTCGCTGCAGTACGAGCCTGAAACCTCGCAGGCCCTGGGTTTTGGTTTTCGATGCGGGTTTCTCGGGCTGCTGCACATGGAGATCGTGCAGGAGCGCCTTGAACGCGAATACGACATGGACCTCATTACCACGGCACCCACCGTGGTCTACCAGGTGGTGCTGCGGGATGGCACGGTGGAGGAGATCGAGAACCCCTCGCGCATGCCCGACCCGTCAAAGATCGAAGAGATTCGCGAACCCATCATCACGGCCACCATGCTGCTGCCGCAGGATTATGTGGGTCCCGTCATCACCCTGTGCAACCAGAAGCGCGGGGTACAGGTGGACATGCAGTATTCGGGCCGCCAGGTGGTCCTGACTTACGAGATGCCGCTTAATGAAGTGGTAATGGACTTTTTCGATCGCCTGAAGTCCGTCAGCCGCGGCTATGCCTCTCTGGATTACGAGTTCAAGGAATTCCGTGCCTCCGACCTCGTCAAGCTTGATATCCTCATCAACGGCGAAAAAGTGGATGCGCTCTCGCTGGTGGTGCACCGCTCCAGCAGCCTGTATCGAGGACGCGAGCTGGCTTCGCGCATGCGCGAGCTCATTCCTCGCCAGATGTTTGACGTGGCGGTGCAGGCCGCCATCGGCTCGCACATCATTGCGCGCGAAAGCATCAAGGCGCTGCGCAAAAACGTGCTGGCCAAGTGCTACGGTGGCGACATTTCGCGCAAGCGCAAGCTGCTGGAAAAACAGAAAGCCGGTAAAAAACGCATGAAGCAGGTGGGTAGCGTGGAAATTCCTCAGGAGGCGTTTCTCGCTATCCTGCAAGTGGAGAGCAAATGATGGATCTTTTCAAGCTGGGGCTGGTGGGTCTTGCCGTTACCCTTCCGATCGTCCTGTGGGACCTCTTTTCAAAACGTCCCAGGGGGCCTCAAGACCCCCACGCCGGTTGGGTGCAGACGGCATGGCTGGTGATGCTGGTGTGCGCCTTTGGGTTGCTGCTCAAGGTCACCGGATTTTCTGAAATCCTGCTGGCGGCCAGTGCCCTGACCGGGCTCGTAGTAATGTGGGACTGGCTTCGCCGTCGCCGTAGCGGCATCGCAGCCCCGGTTACCCACAGTACCTGGGTGGAAATTTCTCGGAGTTTTTTCCCCGTCATCCTGGTGGTGTTCCTGGTTCGCTCGTTCATGTTCGAGCCGTTCAAGATTCCTTCAGGCTCCATGATCCCTACCTTGCGCATTGGCGATTTCATTCTGGTGAACAAGTACACCTATGGCATTCGGCTGCCGGTGACCAACCATGCGGTGATCACGATCAACCACCCGCAACGCGGCGAAGTGATGGTCTTCAAGTACCCTGAAGATCCTTCAACCAACTACATCAAGCGCGTGGTGGGCTTACCGGGTGATACCGTGGTGTATGAGGGCAAGCACCTCAGCATCAATGGGCAGCCAGTTTCCACTACGGCCGACGGTACATTCTCTGACGTGGAAGAATCGCTCAATTACGCCAGCTTCGACCGTTTTCAGGAAAAGCTGGGCGAGCATACGCACAGCATCATCACCGTGGACCAGCAACCGCCCATCTTTTTGAGCCAGGTGCGCGACTTTCCGCAGCGCTCCGCATGCCTGTACAACGCCGAAGGTTTTGCCTGCAAGGTGCCGGCGGGACATTATTTCATGATGGGGGATAACCGCGACCGCAGTTCAGACAGCCGCTACTGGGGTTTTGTGCCGGAGGACAACATCGTGGGCAAGGCTGTGCTGGTATGGATGAATTTTCATGATTTCAGCCGCATCGGCACGGTGGTCCACTAGCCCCCATGACACGCACGGATGACACGCGGGCACAGGAACTGGGTGAGCGGATTGGCTACGCTTTCCAGTCCGGCGCGTTGGCGCTCGAGGCTCTGACGCATCGCAGCCGTGCCGTGCGCAACAACGAACGTCTTGAATTTCTGGGTGACAGCGTGCTCAACCTGGTGGTGGCGCAAATCCTGTTCGACCGCCATCCCCAGTTGCCTGAAGGAGAACTGAGCCGCATCCGTGCAGGGCTTGTCAATCGCGAGGCACTGCTGCAGATTGCGCAGAAATTGCGTCTGGGAGAATTACTGCGTCTGGGCGAGGGCGAACTCAAAAGCGGGGGGGGCGGGCGGCCTTCCATCCTGGCTGATGCCGTGGAAGCCGTGCTGGGCGCCGTGTTCCGCGATGGCGGATTCGCCGCAGCCGAGGCCGTGATCCGTAATTTGCTGGCCCCCATGATGGATGACATCGACCTGACCACGGCCCCCAAGGATGCCAAGACCAGCCTGCAGGAATGGCTGCAGGCCCGACACCGAGCCCTGCCCCGGTACCAGTTGCTGGAGACCCGGGGCGAAGCCCATGACCAGACCTTTCGCGTGCAATGCATCATGGACGACCTGTCGCTTACCACCGAGGCTGAAGGCAAGAGCCGGCGCATGGCAGAACAGCTGGCTGCACAACGGGCCCTGGAAAGGCTTCCGGAGGGTGGCGCATGAC
>JAJZHC010000174.1 GCA_021804705.1 Pseudomonadota bacterium | reverse complement strand
TCCAGCGGAAGGCGAACATCCACCAGGCATGCGATTCGAGGTTGACCGCGGGACTGCCGGCCACGACGATGATGAGCAATAGCAGAACCAGTCCCGCAACAACGGTTCTGCCTAACGATTGAAATAGGATTTGCATGACGGGAATATCGAAGCGGTGTCCGTTAGCAATTAACTTGCAAAATTCTTTGTTGCGAAATCCCAGTTCACGAGATGCGCCAGAAAGGTTTCGACAAATTTGGGCCGCAGGTTGCGGTAATCGATGTAGTAAGCATGCTCCCAGACGTCTATACACAGCAATGCCTTGTCACCGGTAGTCAAGGGTGTGCCAGCGGCGCCCATGTTCACGATGTCCACGGAACCATCAGCTTTCTTGACCAGCCAGGTCCAGCCCGAACCGAAATTGCCGACGGCGGAAGTCTGGAACGCTTTCTTGAAATCGTCGAAGGACCCCCACTTCTTGTTGATGGCTTCAGCCAAGGATCCATTGGGTGCGCCGCCGCCGTTGGGCTTCATGCAGTTCCAGAAAAAGGTGTGGTTCCATACTTGCGCGGCGTTGTTGTAGATGCCGCCAGTAGGCGCTTTCTTGACGATGGCTTCAAGATCGAGGTGTTCGAATTCCGTACCTTTGATCAGATTGTTCAGGTTTACGACGTAGGCGTTATGGTGCTTGGCGTAGTGATATTCAAATGTCTCTTTGCTCATGTGGGGTGCGAGGGCATCCAGAGCGTAGGGTAATGGGGGCAGTTGGTGTTCCATCTGTTTTCTCCTGAAGAGGTGAGTATCGGCAACTTGTGAAGATACCACAAACTGTCAGCCGCGAATATTGGAGCGTTTCTAAAATAATTGTAACCTCATGAAAAATATGTTTTTTTAATTGACGCTCGGGTCTGGGGGCAGCGCTTGAATAGCGGGCAATGTTTGCCGTTCTCTGGCGCTCACGGGAATGCCTGCGTGTTGAAATGAAGCCTCGTTTGGGAGGCTTCGTTCATGCCACAGGGAATTTTCCGCTTTCTTGCAAAAAGGCGCCCGGTCCGGGATGTCACAGATGGAACACCACCTGCTGGTGCTCCACCTATCGCGCACGCTTCGCCGGCGCGACTTTGGTTTGAGGTGCAAGGCGCGCCGGTGGTGGAACGCAATCGCTACTTCATCATTTGTCTGGGGCTTCTACTGGCGTTGACCGCAGCCTGCATTGCCCTGGCGATGATGGCCCCTCTCAAGACGGTGGTGCCCTTTGTGCTGGAAAAAGTCGAGGAGGGGGCTGTGGTTCCGGCTCCGTTGGCGGCACGGCAATACCAACCAGGCGTTCCGGAAAAGCGCTACTTCATTGCCCAGTGGGCTCGGCAGCTGTTGACACTAGACTCCCATTTGACCGAGCAATACCTGTCCGAGGCCTATCGGGTCACGCGCGGTAAAGCCACGGTTGAGTTTACAGACTGGATACAACGTGCGGCCCCCATGGCCGAACTGAAGCGAGATCCAACACTGACGCGCACAGTGGCTATCTCGAGCGTTTCTCTGATCCAGGATCAGGTGGCATTGGTTCGGGTGATGGCAGAACGTCGCAATGCCGGGAACCCCATTGCCAATCGCGAAAAGTTTGTCCTGACCATCCACTTCACCACGGTGCCCCCTCAGTCGGAAGAAGCGTTGCTCAGCAACCCCGTGGGGCTTTTTGTGACCCATTTCCTGGTGAATACCGATCTGGAGAAATGATTATGAGGCATTGGGCCGAAGTGCTCGTGGCGCTTGTTCTCATTGGGACCATGCTTTCATTCACACCTGCGCGCGCCAGCGGCGAAGCACCTTCAACCTCCGATCCACGCATGGTGGTGTTTCGTTACGATGCCAACACCACGTATACCATTTTGACGCTTCCTGGAGTCCCTACGGACATCCAGCTGGCTTCCGATGAGAAGATTACCGGGCTGGCGCTTGGGGACACGTTGCAGTGGATGGTAGAAGAGCTTCCTGGCCATCTTTTCATCAAGCCGCTCAAGACGGATTTGTTTACTGCGGGAACGCTGGTTACTGATCGTCGCGTGTACCAGTTGCTCTTCAAGAGCACGACGGTCCAGGGACGCTGGCTTCAAAAGGTTTCCTGGAGCAACGCGGGTGCTTCGACAAGTGCTGAAACCGGCGAGGGCGCTTCCCAACCTTCCATTGCCGCCGAGGGTTTGACTGTCGAGGCACTGGATCCCGCCCGTTTGAATTTTGGATACGACATTGAAGGTGAAGGCGATTTCCGTCCGGTTGCGGTTTTTGACGATGGGCGCTTTACCTGGATCAAGGTACGTTCACCCCAGGCTTTGCCCGCATTGTTCATGGTGGACGATGGCGCAGCCGTGTTGGTCAATTACATCATCAAAGGTGAATATTTTGTCGTGCAGCGCTTGATGCGGGAAATCCTGCTCAAGCTTGGCAATGCCGAGGTGCGCGTAATCAATCGAAAATATGCCAAAAGATCGGGCAGGCATGAAGGGTCGGAGGGTTTTCTGGATGCAGGGCAATGAAGAGTCAAGATCATGAGCAATGGATGGGAAGAATCAGATCAGGTATATCCGGAGCGCCCTGTGGGCAAGGTGCGTCGCAACTTGCATTGGTTGGTTGCAGGTGGTCTTGGATTGGGAGTCATCGTGGGCTTTGCCGTCCAGGGCTCGTTGTTTTCCAAAGTGGATGCACACCCAGGCCCGCAATCATTGCCAGAAGACAACCCCTTGGTGCTGGGGCAAGAGCCTTCCATGAGCGGGTTGCGTCAGGAATTGCTGCGACAGCAGATAGCAGAACCGGTGACAGAGCCGACGCGCCAGGTTGCTGAAGTGGTACAGGAATCGCGACACATTGAGCGTCTCGAGTCTGAAAAACACGATGCGTTGGTGGCTGGTAGTCGGATGCTGGCCATTAACAGGTCCGTTGAAACCGCACCCGCACCAGCACCCGTAGCGCCTGCTGGAGGGCGCGACAGCGCACCGGCCGACGCTGCAGGGATTGCTGAATCATTGGGCAAACGATTGCCGCCAGGAATTTCAGCGATACCAGCCGGCTTGGCGCTGCGCGACCCGCTCCGGAGTCGTGTGGGAGAGAATTCAGATTCGGCAGCGCCTGCCAAGCCTGCGCGTGCCCAAACCCCGATTGTTCCAGTCAAACCCAGCAGCCAGCGACAGGTGATGGAAGGCTCTCTGATTCCCGCAGTGTTGCTTACCCAGGTCAACAGCGATTTGCCCGGCATGCTGACTGCCCAGGTTACGGAAGATGTTTACGATTCCATCCATGGCAATTTTCTGGCCATACCCAAGGGAAGCCGGGTCATTGGCGAATAC
>JAJZHC010000020.1 GCA_021804705.1 Pseudomonadota bacterium | reverse complement strand
CTGGCCCCCGTTGACACGCGGTTTTTGCAGACCGCGACCGTTGCCAGAACACTGGTTAACGGCGGCCAGAACCACGGGGTCGGCGAGCTGTTTGATCTCGGCAAGCGACAACGCAAGGGGCTTGTCCACCTTGCCCGATACACGCAACCGGTATGTCTGCAAATCCACGGTGGTGGGCACCTCACTCCAGTGGTAACGGACAAAAAAGGCATCGTTGGGCGTAAACAGACCTTCCCCGAAAACTGAAAAGGGGGTTTCCAGTTGTGGTGGCCGGTTGCTGAGGAGAATGAGGGGGCGCTTTTGCGGAAAAACCGCAAGATCGCGGTGCCCGTTTTCAAAGGGAAGGTCCAGCGCGTCCGACTGCTGGTTACCCCAGGCAGTCCGTGTGGCACTGGTCAAGGCTGCTGCCGCACCCGCCAATGTGCGCAGCACCCCCCGCCTTGCGGCGTTGGGTCGGTCATTGTCAAACATAGTCCCTACTCTCTCCCAACACGGTGTTCTTTAAGGTCGGGAAATTATAGGGTTAGCACTAAAAATAATATGAGAAATTATGTAACAAAAATTTAGTGCCTAGTACCTGCGTCGCTGAGGACCACCCGTCCAGCCGCCTTCAATGTGGCGGAAGGTGATGCGTCCCTTGCTGAGGTCGTACGGAGAAAGTTCGAGAGAGACCTTATCGCCCGCCAGGATCCGGATGTGGTGCTTGCGCATCTTACCGGCCGAGTAGGCGATGAGGTCGTGGCCGTTGTCGAGAGTGACCCGGAAGCGTGAATCAGGAAGGACTTCACGCACCACGCCACTCATTTCGATCAGTTCTTCTTTGGCCATGCCGCGGGCTGCTTAATCAGCCGGGCGAATGTTGGAAGCTTGCTGTCCCTTGGGCCCTTGCGTGACTTCGAAGGAAACCTTTTGGCCTTCCTTCAATGTCTTGAAACCCGAAGACTGAATCGCGGAAAAATGAGCGAAGAGATCTTCACCGCCGGCATCCGGAGTGACAAACCCAAAACCCTTCGAATCGTTGAACCACTTCACTGTACCTGTTGCCATGTCTTGATATCCTAAAAAATAAAAATAAGGGAGATGCTCCCAGGGAGCGATGCTCAAGACGGCAGGATGATGAAGGGAGAAATACCTGAAAGCTTCAGGGTACTGAACCAGACAACAACGATACTACTTGAAGATCGCAAGGCAGGGAGTGTGCGCGCAATGGCGTAAATATGCAAGGTATTTCTTTTTTAAAGAACCGATGCTGCAACACTGAATTCAACCTCAACCGTGTCCTGTACCTGCAAAGCCCCACCCATCACGGAAAATGGCGTGATGCGAAAGTCGCTCTGGTTGAGCGTCATGCGGCCAGCCACGGTAACCTCCTTCTGCGAAGGCGCTGCAATCCGGGCCTGTACAAGCCCGGTATGCGTCACGCCATGGAGGGTGATGGCCACTTCCAGAGTGGCATCGGCAAGATCCCGTCGCGTGATGCGAATCTGCGCCAACGGAAACCTGTCCGCCTGCAATACCTTGACCAGCATGTTGCGGCGCGTCCCGGCAATGGCCTCCGGCGACACTTCTGGCGCCCATCCTGCTGCTGCACGCAAGGCGGGTTCATCCACGGTCAGCCGGTCAAGCGGCACGGCCAGTTCGGCATAACCCGCCTTCATGTCCACGAAACCGGTCACATCATGGCTTGCAACGATGTGGTCATGACCCAGGCGCGCCAGGGGCCCGCCGCGATACACCCGCAAGGTCACGAGCGATCGGCTTGAATCCACCCGCAGTGCGGTTGCAGACCCCGGCACGGAAGCCTGCACCAGCATGGCGGCAGGAGGTGCTGTCCGGGGTGGCGCAGCACAGGATGCCATCAGGCCGGCAACTACAAAAATGGATAAAATGGCTTTCATGGGCATGCTCATCCTAGCCGATTTACGATCAGGAAGATGAAAATCCATTTCCTTTCCGATCTGCACAACGAACGCGATCCTTACCAACCCGTGGTCCGCGAAGCCGACCTCGTGATTCTGGCCGGAGACATCGACGAAGGCATCCGCGGCTTGACCTGGGCGCGGCGCACCTATGACTGCCCGGTGTTCTACATTGCAGGCAACCACGAGTACTACCACGGGCATCTGGAACGCACCCATGACCTGTTGCGGGAAGCGAGCGACGACCATGTGCGCTTTCTCGACGAAAACGAGGTCATCCGGGAGGGCATCCGGTTTCTTGCGGCCACGGGCTGGACTGACTTTGGTGCCACCGGTGACGCCCCCCTGGCGGAGTGGAGCGCCCGGGTACGCTTCAAGGATTTCGAGTGCATCCGGGCAGCCAACGGGCGGCTGGCCCAAGCTGCGGATTTCAAGGTCCGCAACCATTCGGCCCGGCTCTGGCTGACACAACGGTTGGCCGAACCCTTTGCAGGAACCACGGTGGTCATCACCCACCATGCGCCTGCCATGCAATCGCTGGCGCAGCAGCCCTACCCTTCGGGCCCCCTCGACGCTTCCTTCGCCAACCGGTGGGAAAATTTGCTGGGGCCGCCTGCCGCGTTCTGGATTCACGGTCACACCCACCTTGCCGTCGACTACACGATTGCGGGCACCCGCGTGTTGTCCAACCCCCGCGGCGTGCCCCGGGAACACACCGGATTTATTTCGGACTGGATGTTCGAAATCTGAATCGCGCAGCGTGGGAATGGCTATCATGGAGGCCATTGCCCTATGGAGAATGACATGGCATCAGCCCAAGAAACCGTCAGCATGGCCCTGTTCTGCGACTTCGAAAACGTGGCCCTGGGCGTGCGCGACGCCAAATACGAAAAATTCGACATCAAGCCGGTGCTGGAGCGCCTGCTGCTCAAGGGCAGCATCGTCGTCAAGAAAGCCTATTGCGACTGGGAACGCTACAAGGGTTTCAAGGCCACCATGCACGAAGCCAATTTCGAGCTGATCGAAATTCCCCACGTCCGCCAGTCCGGCAAGAATTCGGCGGACATCCGCCTCGTGGTGGACGCGCTCGATCTGTGTTACACCAAGTCGCACGTCAATACCTTCGTCATCATCAGCGGCGACTCGGACTTTTCCCCCCTTGTCTCGAAACTGCGCGAAAATGCCAAGCAGGTGATCGGGGTGGGTGTGAAGCAATCCACCTCTGACCTGCTCATCGCCAATTGCGATGAATTCATCTTCTACGACGACCTGGTGCGCGAAAGCCAGCGTGCCGCTGCGAAGCGCGAAACGCGCGGCGCCCATGCCGCCGAAAAACGCTCGCCCGAAGATGAAAAACGCCCCCGGGACAAGGAAGGCTGGGAAGCGCGGAAGACCCAGGCTATTGAAATGGCCGTGGAAACTTTTGATGCGCTGGTGGCCGAGCGGGGGGACAGCGGTAAAATCTGGGCTTCCGTCCTGAAAGAAGCCATCAAGCGTCGCAAACCCGATTTCAACGAGTCGTACTATGGCTTTCGCGCCTTTGGCAACCTGCTGGAAGAGGCGCAGGCACGCGGCCTGCTTGAGTTTGGACGCGACGAGAAATCAGGCGCCTACGTATTTCGCAGCAGCACTGCCGCCCCTGCCGCAGAGCCCATCCACGAGCCCCCCGCATCAGTGGTTTCTGTGGTGGAAGCCGCGACGGCTGAAGCGCCAAAAGCCGAGAAACCTGCGCGCAAGCCTGCCACGCGCACGAGGCGTCCGCGCAAGGTGGCAGCGGAGTAACTGGGGACAAGACCCCCAATTTGGGGTCTGTCCCCAGATTGTGCCCCCTTTAGTCGTTCTCTCCCAGTTCCGGATCCCAGCCTCCATCACGGGCGCGGCTGATGGCTTCCTGGTGGATGCGCGTGTGGCGCTCGCGCAAATCGTCGGGCAGGCGACTGGGTAGATGGCCGTACTTGTCCCACTCGGCGTAAACTTTTTCGTAGAGGGCCTGCATCTGTCCGGCATTCCAGCCGGCACCGTCCTGGTCTTCGGGCAACAAGCCAAAAACCCAGGCATCCTTGATGATCTGGGCCAAGTGCGTCATGCCGCCATTGGCATCATTGCGCGCCCCGCGATAGCGTTGTTCCATGGTTACCTCGTCAATCCCGCATAGAGCAGGGGCAGTTTTTCAGGCAGTCGTGCCACCTGATCCACCACCATGTAATGGCGCGCCCCAAAAATGCGGGACACATACTGGTCGGCTCGCGGATCGAGCGTCATGCAATAGGTCACGATCCCGGCACGCCGCGCTTCTTCAACTGCCTTGCGGGTATCGTAACGCAGATATTGCGGATCGCGCACATCCACATCGGCAGGCTCACCATCGGTGATGACCAGCAACAACTTTTTGCTGGATCGCTGTTGGCCCAGCGCTGCCGTGGCATGGCGCACCGCAGCGCCCATGCGCGTGGAAAGCTTTCCTGCCATGCCGGCCAGCCGTGTCCTGGCCATGTCATCGTAGGGCTGGTGAAAATCCTTGAAACGATAATATTCCACGTCGTGTCGGCCATCCGAACAAAAGCCGTGGATGGCGAAGGGATCGCCCACCTTGTGGATGGCATCGGCCAGCAGCACCGTGGCCTCACGCGTGAGGTCCAGTACGGTGAAATCCTGACCCACCACCCGTTCGTTGGTGGATTCGGACAGGTCCAGCAGCACCAGCACCGAGATATCCCGCACCTTGCGCACACTGCGCATCATGATGCGCGGATCAGGCTGCAACCCCAGCCGCAGATCGAGCATACTGGTGAGCGCAGCATTGAGGTCGATGTCGTCGCCTTCCTCGAGTTTGCGCAGGCGCGTGACACCCTGCGGCTGCATGGCATCCAGCACAAACTTCATCTGGTTGATGAGGCGCTTGTGCCGCGCGGCAATGTCGTCAATGCGCTGCAGGGGACCCCGTTTGGGACGCTTTTCCAGAACCGTCACCCATGAGGGGCGCTCCAGCTGGATCTGGTAATCCCACTCCGCATAGTGGCTGGGATCGGACACCGGCTCCTTGCCTTCCAGATCATTGAAGCTTTTTCCTTCGTCTTCATAAGGAAAAAGCTCGCTGCCCAATACCCAGACTTCCTGGGCGTCATCTCCAGGAAGTTCGCTGTCGATCTCATTGACCATTTCCATCAGGCTGACCCGACGGCGCACCTGGCGCGGCACATCAAACCCGGCTGCCCATGCGGCTTCCAGGTCCAACGCCTGGAATTCCCAGATATAGCGGTTGTCGTCCCGATAGGGAGCGCGCTGCCCGTCCGTACGAGGGTGATAGCTCAAGCCCGTCTTCGTAAATTCCTGGGCAAGCCGCATCCCTAGCTCCCAGGACACTTCATTTGTGTCCCAACGCGCTTCTGCCGATGCGAAGAGGGCCCTCCCCTGCGCCACCCATGGGTCGGGGTCCGCATAGGAGGGATCGAGCAGCGCACGCGCCAGGCGATTGAGGAAATCACCAGCACTGCTGTTCTGCTCGGGGCTTGTGGTATGGCAACGCGCCCAGAGTTGTTGCAGCCCCGGAAAGCGCCGGATGGCCAGCGCCTCCACCCGGGCATCTTCGATCAGGCCGATGAGTGCCCGCTGAAACGGGTTGATATGTCCATCCGAAAGGGCGACCGTGGTCGCCACCAGATGCGCGGCACAATGCGCAGCCGCGGCCCGGTAGAGCTCCAGTCCGCTCACGCCTGCCCCATCATCAAACGCGTCAGGCAGGTGCATGAGATACCCTTCGATATACGGGCGATAACCTTCCCGGGTTTCGAAGTCGCCAGAGGTGGGCCGCATGAAAAAATCACGCGCCCACAACGCACGCAGGTACATGTTGATGCGCCTGTGCACATCCACAAACAGGGTGCCCTTGCGCTCCTTCTGCAGCATGGCCTGCGCCTCCCGCGAGGAGAGGCCGAAGTATTCGATTTGCGCCGCGTAGTCGGTGCGGTGTGCATGTGCGCCCCAGAGAGCCCAACGACGCAAACCGCCCAGCGTCAGCTGGGACAGCAGCGCATCCAGATGCTCCAGCATCGGCCTCACGCCTCGTGGCGCCTGGCCGATCAGGTGGTTGAGAAACTGCAGGTAATGACGAAACAGGGCGCCATCAGCAAATCGTCGGGCTGCAATGGGAGCAGTGGCGAGCATGCGCTCGATCACCGCGCCGGATGTGCGCGAGGCAAACCCCATGGCCGTTTCGGCAAGTTCGGGCAAGACATCCTCACCCACCTCTCGCGCCACCTGGGGTGCGGCCCCGATCCAGTCCAGCACGAGGTCCGTACCCCTGCCTAACCGGGCAAGCGCGGCTGCTCCCTTGAGATAATTGTCCAGTCCTCGTGCTGACAGGATTTTGCTGGCTTCTCCCCATTCGTCTTCCAGAGCCTGGCGACAGGGCGCGGCTATTCCTTCCAGCAGTTCGGCGTAATCTTCCAGCGCGCGGGACACGATGCTGCGCCCTCCTAGAAGAAAGTGGTCACGGCGGCGTCGAGGGCATCGCGCATGTCAGGATCATCCGTGATGGGACGCACCAGGGTGACGCGGCAGGCGTTTTGGGCTTCGACCCCGGTGGCGATGAGGCTGCCCGCATAGATCAGCATGCGCGTGGAAATCCCTTCATCCAGGCCGTGCCCCTTGAGATTGCGCGCGCGCTCGGCAATGGACACCAGCTTGTCGGCAATATCAGGTGCGACGCCCGTTTCATGGGCCACGATCTCGGCTTCCACGGCGTGTTCCGGATAATTGAAATCGAGCGCACCAAAACGCTGTTTGGTGGATTGCTTGAGATCCTTCATCAAGCTTTGGTATCCCGGGTTATAGGAGATCACCAACTGAAAATCGGCATGGGCCCGGATGAGCTCGCCCTTCTTTTCCAGCGGCAGGACGCGCCGGTTGTCCGTCAGGGGATGGATGACGACCGTGGTGTCCTGGCGCGCTTCCACCACCTCATCCAGGTAACAAATGGCGCCATGGCGTGCCGCCAGCGCCAGGGGGCCATCCTGCCAGCGCGTGCCCTGGGCATCCAGCAAAAACCGACCCACCAGATCTGAAGCCGTCATGTCCTCATTGCAAGCCACCGTCACCAGGGGTTTTCCCAGGGTGTAGGCCATGTACTCCACAAAACGCGTTTTACCGCAGCCCGTGGGGCCTTTCAGCATCATCGGCATGCGCACCGAATAGGCCGCCTCAAACAGGGTGACTTCGTCCGCCACGGGACGGTAATAGGGGGGCGTGTTGATACGGTATTGGGAAAGGATGTCACTCATGATCGCTCTCTTCTAAAAAAAAGCCCCCGTACCTTTCGGCAGCGGGGGACTTAAAGTGCATGACCGTAAACTCTCAAACGGTCTTGCCGCGGAAAATCACCATGGAGGCCCCCTGCGACTGCTTGAAGTTGTCGTATCCGATGAGGCGCACATGGTTGTTGGGGTTGGCCTTATGACAGGCTTCAGCCTCTGCCAGCACCCGCGTCACGTCGGTTTCGCCAAACATCGGCAGCTTCCACATGTACCAGTAGGAATCCATCAGGTACTCCGGCTCGATATGTTCGATGGCCGGGTTCCAGCCTTTCTTGATGAGATACTCCACCTGCTTCCTGATTTCGTCTGCCGTCATCGCGGGCAAATAGGAGAAGGTCTCAAATTTGCGGCTGGCGGGGTCGCTCAAGCGCGACTTGTAGTCCATTACTTCGCTCATGAAATGCTCCTTGGCGTATTGGGCTTGTTTATTTGTGGGCAACGTCAAGCTTGTCGACGGTGTCGAATTCGAACTTGATCTCTTTCCAGGTTTCCATGGCAATGCGCAGTTCCGGGCTATGCGCTGCCGCTGCGGTCAGCACGGCGCGGCCTTCCTTTTCAATGGCGATACCCTGATTGCGCGCCGCCACACAGGCTTCGAGAGCCACGCGATTGGCCGCGGCACCCGCAGCATTGCCCCAGGGGTGACCCAGGGTGCCGCCGCCAAACTGCAGTACGGAGTCATCCCCGAAGATGTTGACGAGGGCCGGCATGTGCCATACATGGATTCCGCCAGAAGCCACCGGGAACAAGCCGGGCATCGAGCCCCAGTCCTGGTCGAAGAAAATGCCGCGACTGCGGTCTTCCTTGATGTATTCGTCGCGCATGAGGTCGATCCAGCCCAGAGTGGCCTCGCGCGAGCCTTCGAGCTTGCCCACCACAGTGCCGGAATGCAGGTGGTCGCCACCCGACAGACGCAGCACCTTGGTCAGCACGCGAAAGTGAATGCCGTGGTGCGGATTGCGGTCCAGCACGGCGTGCATGGCCCGGTGAATGTGCAGCAGCATGCCGTTGTCGCGACACCAGTTGGCGAGACCCGTATTGGCCGTGAGACCGCCGGTGAGGTAGTCATGCATGATGATGGGTGCGCCGATTTCCTTGGCAAACTCGGCACGTTTATACATTTCTTCGGGAGTGGGCGCCGTCACATTGAGATAGTGACCCTTGCGCTCGCCGGTTTCGCGCTGGGCCTTGAGGGTGGCCTCCTGCACGAACTCGAAGCGGTCACGCCAACGCATGAAGGGTTGGCTGTTGACGTTTTCGTCATCCTTGGTGAAATCCAGTCCGCCGCGCAGGCACTCGTACACGGCGCGACCGTAATTCTTGGCGGAAAGTCCGAGCTTGGGCTTGATGGTGCAACCCAACAGCGGACGACCATACTTGTTCATCTTGTCGCGTTCCACCTGGATTCCTTGGGGAGGGCCACCGCAGGTCAAGACATAGGCGATGGGAAAGCGCACATCCTCCAGGCGCAAGGCGCGCAATGCCTTGAAGCCAAACACGTTGCCCACCAGTGAGGTCAGCACGTTGACCACCGAGCCTTCTTCGAAAAGGTCAATGGGGTAGGCCACGAAGGCGTAGAAGCAAGTGTCGTCGCCGGGCACGTCTTCGATGCGGTAGGCGCGGCCCTTGTAGTAATCGAGGTCGGTCAGCAGGTCGGTCCAGACCGTGGTCCAGGTCCCCGTGGAAGACTCTGCAGCCACGGCCGCAGCGACTTCTTCGCGATCCACACCCGCCTGGGGGGTGATCTTGAAGCAGGCAAGGAGGTCAGTGTCCTTGGGGGTGTATTCCGGCGTCCAGTAGGTCTGGCGATATTCCTTCACGCCAGCATTGTAGGTCTTCACTGCCATGGTCTTCCTCCGTTAGGGTCCGTACACGGTGTGTCTTGTCAGGCCCCCATCTTCAAATAAAACCATGCATAAGTAAATTAAATTATTTTGATTGCATGTATCAGTGACGCTTATATCTAACCCGTCACGATTCAACGCCCCCGTTTGACGCGGATGAGTTTCTGATCGGCAACCCGCAGGAGATCGCCGGGAGATTTCATGGTGAGGGGATCGCGTTGCGCAATGCCTGTGGAAAACACCAGCGGCCCGGTTTCGAGCGTCACCTGCGCTGCGGCCGCCAGCAGGCGGTTGCGCAACACCTCCATGTCGGATTCGGTAGCCAGCGGGCAGACCATGAGGAATTCATCACCCCCAAGGCGTACGGCCAGATCTTCCTGGCGCACCTGACGCTTGAGGATGCTGGCCAGTTCCTGCAGCACCCGATCGCCCGCATCATGACCGTAGGCATCGTTGATGCGCTTGAAGTTGTCGAGGTCGATGAGCAGACAGCTCAAGGATGTGCGGCGGCGCTCGGCCTGGGCCCAGTGGCGTGTCAGGAAGGCGTCGGCCATGCGCCGGTTGGCCAATCCGGTGAGGGGATCGGTAAGCGTTTGACGATGCAACTTGCGCGTGGTCACCGCAAGCTGCGAGAGGAGCTTGCGGTGGGCGCTGCGTTCGCTCTCCAGCAGCCGGTGCGCCTGAATGCGCCGGGCCGCACGCGTTACCTGTGCGCAGAGCAATGCAGGGCTGACATCCAGCGGCAGGATGGCATCCATTCCCAATAACAACAGTTCGGCGTGCTCCTGCTCATCCTGCACGTCGTGCAACAGCAGGGCCGCATGACCGTTGCCCGTCACCATGGCCGAAAGCGTTGCGGCATGCACATACAGGGTCTGGCGATGCACCATGGCCAGCAGAATCTCGGCGCGTCCTCCGGTCAGTTGGCGTCCGGATTCTTCCAGGGTACTGGCTTCCACGACCCGATACCCGGCGGCCTCGAGGGCCGCGATCCAGGCTGGCTTGAGCGCACAAGGCTCGGCGTAGAACACGACCGATACGGTTGCGGCACCCGCCGGTTGCCCCGCAACCTCATCTTCCCGGCTAGCCACCGGGGCAGTGGCGTCGAATCCGTGCTCCCTGCACCAGACTTCCCAGCCCTTCTGCAACCGCACCACCGCACGCTGCACCTCTTCATCGCTGGTGGCCACACCCAGCATCGCAAGGGCGGAGCGCACCACGGGGATGAGGGGCTCGGTGGCGCCCGCCACCAGCAAAGGCGCCACCTCCCATGAGGCATGCAACACCTGCGCCATGATGACCTTGCGCTCGTTGCCGGCACGGTCTTCGAGGGCAGACGCTGCCATGCGGATGACTTCCACGAGAACGGCAGGAAAACCCCAGTCATTGAGCAGGGCCGAACCGATGGTCACGTGATCGATGCCAAAATTCTGGTGCTCGAGGCGTATCAGTTCGTCCACATTGCCGGTGGATGCCATGAATCCGCTATAAGCCTCGGGATAGAATCGCAGCAGGGCCAGCTGACCCACCCGGGCCAGCAGCGCACAGGTAAACATTTCAGCTGCCCCGGCTGGAATACCCGGTTGGCTGCACAGCCATTCGGAAGTCACGGCAGCGGCAAGCGAGCACCTGCAAAGATCGAGATAGGCCGATACCTCGCCGGAGTGGTTGGTGAGCGCTTCGTCCAGCACCGACAACCCTGCAGCCAGATGCACCGCCGCGTTGAGGCCCAGCCGCACCAGCGCCTCTTCTACCGCCACAGCAGGGCGCACGGCCCCATTACCCGGACGGTTGGCAAGACGCAGCAGACGCACAGTCAGCGTGGGATCGGACTTGACGACCGCGACGATATCCTTGAGCCCGCTCTCGCCTGATTTCAGCAGGGAAAACAGACGCATGGCCGTGTGTGATGGGGAGGGTAATTGACCGAGTGCCTGAATCTGCAGCAGCAGCGACTCTTCGGTCGGCTCTTCCAGGGTGTCCTGGGATCCAGCACCGTCCTTGATCATAAGGGGTTCCGTCGGCGTCAGTGGGTTATTATTATTCAGCCGATATTATCCCCCGATGGGCCGGAAATTGCATCCACCGCTAGGGGGTTAGCCTGCGGCTGAGCAGCCAGCCGATCAAGGCCAGCAACAACAACCCGGCGCCAATGAGCAAAATCCCCGCGACTTCGGGCAACTTGAAATCCTCGCCGGTCAGCAAACGCGACGAGAGGATAGCCACCACAGGCGTACCCAGCACCGAAAGGCTGGCCTCCCAGGCAGGGACGCGATCAAGGATGTAGATCCATAGCCACCAGCACAGGGCCGTACTGGCCACCGCCATGAATCCCAGAATGCCCAGATAATGAGGCGACCATTGCGTCGCGGGTTCGGGCAGCAGAGCGGCCAGGAGCACCAGCGGCACCGAACCCACGACCATCTGCCAGGCTGTGAGGGCTAGTAAATCCACAGATTGCCGCGCCCGCAACCGCTTGACCAGGATGGTTCCCACGGCCCAGCACAGGGCTGCCATGATGCCCAGAACCTTGCTCAGCGCGCTGGAATGCATGTCCCAGGGCTCGATGATCAACACCAGCCCCGTCAGGGTGAAGGCGGCGGCTACCCATTGCGCGCCGCGCACACGCTCGTCCAGAAACCACCAGGCCAGCAGCAGGGTCCAGATCGGCATGGTGTAAATGAGCACCGCCGTCTTGCCAGGCCCGCCCTCCACCAGTGCCCAGGTTTGCAGCAGCGTGAAACCGGCCACCTGAACGAGGCCGATGGCCAGTGTGGCGCGCGGGGCCACCCAGCGCAGGGAACGGCCCGAAAGCCAGAGCACCAGCAACAGGGCCAGGGCTCCTCCCACGCTGCGTTGTGCGGCAAAGGCCACGGGGGGTGCAAATTGCAGGCCCTCCTTGGCCATGACCCAGGTGTAGCCCCAGATCAGCGAGAGGACGACGAGTGCCAGCTGCGGCAACCAGCGGCGCCAGGACTTCTGCGAATCTTGTGCTGTCACGGGGATGTCACAACAACGTGCTTAACTGGGAAGGACATCAAAGGAAAAGACATGTTCAAAAAAGGAGACAAGATGAAGACTTGCGCCATTTACAGTGCTTCCAACGACAGTGAATCCACCATTCTACCCGTACGCGTGCCAAACCGCGACGATATGGACGACGAATCGCTGGATGATCTCTATGCCGTCCAGGATGCAGACATCGACGACTTCAGCCGCGGCGGAAAATAGCCCCTTCCAGACGCATCAGAGCATCAGGGCAAGCCCCAGCCACACCCCTCCCGCCCATCCCGCCACCCAGCCCGCAGGCAGTGGTGCAGGCCACAACAACAGCAGCCCCGTACCCAGCAGCAGCCCCAGGATCCGCCATGGCATTCCCGCGCGGTGTTGCATGGCCGCAAATGCATCCCGTCGCCAGCGCCCCCGCCATCGCCGGACCATCATTGCAAAGCCCAGAGGTGCCGCCGCCACGATCCATCCTGTCAGCATAATCCCGCGATAGCAGGTCTGCCACCACAGGGTGCCCGACCTCGCGTGCAGTGCGGACCAATGCAGTGCACGCAGCACCAGGGTGCCGCCCCAGGCGCCCTGATCACGCAACACCTCGTCACCCAGTGCTTGCAACATGATGCGCCTCTAGCCCTTCACCAGGGGCAGGCGCCCCGCCACCGTGCGCCGCCCGCCCAGCAATGCCACGAAATGCAGGTTGGGCAACTGGCCCAGCAGTGCTTCCGGAATCATGGCTACCTCCTGAAGCTGGCGCGTACGTCCGGCGGAATATCCGCGCTGCCATCCCTTGTACCCCTGCGCCTGCTGCGCGCCCACCGAGTCACTGCCCGTACGGACCCAGGCGCTGCCCGCGCGTTCTGCCCAGATCCTGCGCGACTCAGGATCCAGGGTGCGGAAAGCGATCAGGTTGCCAGCATTGCCCAGCATCATGCGCGCTGGGGCCGGGCCGCGCATGGCCACCTCCAGATCGGCCAGGGTCTGAACCGCAAAGGTCACCACGAAGCCGCATTCCCGACCCTTGTTGAGCAACTGGATGAAGGCGGGATTGGTGACTTCAGCTGCCTCATCCACAAACAGCCGCACGGGCACCCCTGATGCGCTGTCGCGATAACGGTCTCCCGCCACTGCCGCAAGATCTGCCAGCAATAATCCCCCCAGGGCCCGGGACAGCGCCTCATCCGAGAGCGCCCCCAGCCCTGCATAGAACACCCCCGCCTGGCGAATCACCTGCGCGAGGTGAACTCTGGGACGATCTTCCATCACGGTGTGATGCCCCGCCTCCAGCGGCGGGGACAGCAGCGCG
>JAJZHC010000173.1 GCA_021804705.1 Pseudomonadota bacterium | reverse complement strand
AAAATCCTTTTCGTCGTAGAGCCTGATGCAAATGCCCGAGGCCACCCGGCCGCAGCGACCGGCGCGCTGGCGCGCGGAGGCTTGAGATATCTTTTCCACTTGCAGTTGCGTGACCTTGTTGCGCAGACTGTAACGGTTGACGCGTGCAAGCCCCGTATCCACGACGTATCGAATGCCTGGCACGGTCAGCGACGTTTCGGCCACATTGGTGGACAGAACGATGCGACGGCCGCCTGCGGGCTTGAAGACGCGATCCTGTTCAGCAAAGGACAACCGTGCAAACAGGGGAAGGATTTCCGTATGCGGAGGGTGGTGCTTGCGCAGCGCCTCGGCTGCATCCCGAATGTCGCGCTCGCCGGACAGAAAAACCAGAATATCCCCGTCACGCGTTTCCTGTGCCAGCTCGTCCACCGCATGCAGCAGCGCCGCGCGCGCATCCCGGTCATCCTGCTCGCCTGCATCGTTGGCCGCAATGGGGCGCCAGCGTACTTCTACGGGATAGGTGCGTCCGGAGACTTCGATGACCGGTGCCCCATCAAAGTGCTTTGACAGCCTGTCAGATTCGAGTGTTGCGGAAGTGATGATGACCTTGAGGTCTGGGCGGTGGGGCAGGATCTGTTTGAGATAACCCAACAGAAAATCGATATTGAGGCTGCGCTCGTGCGCTTCATCCACCACGATCGTATCGTAGCGCCGCAGCAGCCGGTCATGATGGATTTCAGATAGCAGGATACCGTCCGTCATGACCTTGATCGTGGTCTGGTCTGAAACCCTGTCGTGAAATCGAACCTGGTAGCCCACCGTACCACCCACCTGGGTCTGTAGCTCCTGTGCCAGACGCGCTGCTACACTGCGCGCAGCAATGCGACGCGGCTGGGTACAACCAATCAGGCCTGCGATGCCCCGCCCCAAAGCCAGGCAGAATTTGGGTATTTGCGTGGTCTTTCCTGAGCCTGTTTCACCGCAGACAATAACGACAGGGTGCTTCAGGATCGCTTGCGATAAGGCTTCCTGCGCTTCGTGGATGGGCAGGGTGCCATCGAAAGTGGGGCTAGGACGGATCAATATTCAAACAACTGAAATCTTTCGGAACGGTCTCCCGCGCGCGCACCCGTCCATAGCAGACGCCAGCCCGGGGGCGCGGCAAAGGAATCCCGCGGGTGGGATTGCACAAGCCAGAGGCGACAATGCGTATGCGTTCCCAACTCCAGACGCTGGGTGCGAATGCTCAGGAAGTAGTAGAGCAAACCGCGCTGCGGCTCTCCCAAACCACTGCTGGCCATACAACCCGCGTGGGGTGGAATGGCCTTGGCAAGCGAAAGCATCATCCCCTGATAACTGCGCGAGGCTTCCACATAGGGTAGCCAGAGTGTCATGACGAGCATCCACGAGACGGTCATGCCCACGGTCCAGTTGACGAGTGCGCGGCGTGCCGATTGGCGGGATCGCAGGATGGTGATCACCCATAGCAAGGTCAGTCCCAGGGCCAGACCAAACGCTGCGGGCTGGAAAGTGGCGTGGTAGCCGGGCAACTGCGCATCCAGATAACCGACGATGCGGGCAGGTTGGCCCGTGAGCTGGGCGATCCAGCCCAGCCACAACACCGTGGTGAGGAGGCCGAACGTCAGCATGCCAAACCAGTCGAAGGCACTGGCAGCGCCGCGTCGCAAGGTGTCGATGCCGCCACTGGCCAGCAGCACCAGGGGCAACAACAGGGGTAGGGCATTACTCTCGCGTGGGGTGGTGCAAAACCCCAGCACTGGCAGCATCACCAGCAGAGCCAGCAGCAAAAACCGGGTCTGAGGCGTGCGAAGTCCGCGTATGCCACCATTCCATAGGGCTCCCAGCGCCAGTGGCGCCGCAGGCCAGGCAAACCATGCAGCAACGCCAAAATAGTAGGTGGGAATGCCATCGCTTGCCGCCCACAGGCTGGGGTGAAGGATGGGGTTGCCCAGCACGGACCACCATAATCTGAACATGCGAGGGGCGTGTTCGTACAACGCCCAGGGCCACACCAGCAAGCAGGGAGCGGCCGCCAGAAACCAGGCCAGCGCGTGGCGGAGGGGTTGTTGCGGCCGGTAATCGGGTACCAGCACGGGGGTTAGCACCACGATGGGTAACAACAGGCCGAGCGCCAAAGACCCTTGAGACAGAAAAGCAATGCCAAACCCCAGGCCACCAAAAACACCAGCCAATACCGGGCGGGTTCGCGCCATGGGGATGGCGATGAGAGTCCAGGTGATGCCGGTCAGCCAGGCCAGGTCCGTGCTCATTTCATGGCCACGGATCACAAGGCCCACGCTGCCGATCAACATCAGCACGGAAACACGCATAGCCCGCGGGCCAAACAATTCCCTGGCGCCCAGGGCAACACCCAGCATGGTGATGGCCATAAAGCAGCCGCTTGCCAGCCGCGCGGCATCGTGGGCAGGAATGAATTCCCGCAGCCAGCCGGTGAGCGTGGCCGTTACCCAGAAGAACAGGGGGGGGTGCGCAAGATAGGGTTCGCCAGCGAGGTCCGGGGATAGCCAGCTGCCACCACGGAGCAGGCTGTGAACGATGCCCTGGCTGACCGCCTCGTCGTATTTCCAGGGGGTATGCCCGGTCAGGCCAGGAAGAAGCCAGGCCAGACAGACCAACAGGAACAGGGCAGTCTTGAGTGGGGTGGCCTTACCGTCAAAATTCAGGTTTTTTTCGGCCGACAGGAGCGTTCGCAAGCGGTGCTATCCCCCGTAAAAAGAAAGGCAGCGCCAAGCTGCCCATCCAGATGGAGCGGTGACTGAGACTACTTGCGTGCGTATTTTTGGCGGAATTTTTCGACGCGACCCGCAGTATCCACAATCTTTTGCTTGCCCGTATAGAACGGATGGCAAGCCGAGCAAACTTCTACTGACAGCGTAGGTTTGTCCAGGGTTGAACGGGTGACGAACTTGTTCCCGCAACTGCAGGTTACGGTAACTTCTTCATATTTAGGGTGAATATCTGCTTTCATGACCTTTCCTGAATAAGCCGCCGGGGTATACGGCGAATAGCCTTTCATTATGATTCAAAAGGGGATTTTCTGCAAGTGCGGCTGGCACTTATTTTATAGCCTAACCACGCCGCATCGAGTCGAAAAAGTCCGCATTATTTTTGGTAGCCTTGATTTTATCAAGCAGAAATTCAATGGCTTCAAGCTCATCCATGGGATAGAGCAGTTTGCGCAGAACCCAGATCTTTTGTAGTACGTCAGGCTTGATCAGCATTTCTTCACGACGCGTGCCAGAACGGTTGACGTTGATGGCCGGATAGATCCGCTTTTCAGCCATGCGGCGGTCCAGGTGGATTTCC
>JAJZHC010000172.1 GCA_021804705.1 Pseudomonadota bacterium | reverse complement strand
CCAGCTGATGCAGGTTGGGCGTGGAGGAGGTGCTGCTGCCAAAACAGATGGTGCAGCCCAGGCTGTCGCACAGCTCGGCACGTTCGGTTTCGGGAATGTGCGTGGCCAGCGGATAGGCGCGTTCATCGTCGTTCTGCCGCACACAGATGATGCCCTGGCCCAGTCCCAGTTCGTCTTCCACATCCTGTAGCAGCGCCAGCAGTTTGTCCTGGGTGAGCTCACCCTCGGACAGGCGCGTGGTGGTGCGATAGAGCAGTTGCAGGGAACGGTTGCTGTGCTGGAGCTCGCGGGTTTTTTCGCCCACGAGCGACGCCAGCTGTCCGTTCTGATGTTTCATCATCAGCAGGGTGGCGACAGCCAGTGCCACGATCAGGAACAGCAGCACGCCTTGAGTCCAGCGCAACCAGAGGATCTTGGTTTCAAGGTCGGTTTCGAGCAGGTGCACCAGCTGGTCGATGCGGGCCACGAACAGGGGCATTCGTTCCAGCAGATGCTGCTGCAACAGCGTGTCGGGCGCGGTGAGTGCATGCCATTCGTCACGGATCTGGCGGACGGTCTCGATAAACGGGTCTTCGCGCGTGGCGAGCTGCACCCCTGAATCCTGCAGGACCGCCAGGCGTTGTTCGAAGGCATCGAGGGTGGCGCTCAGGCTTTCCGCATGGTGCCCGTCAGCTTCTGAAACAACGCGCCATGCCAGCATGCGCAGCGAGCCCGCATTGTTGATGGCGTTGGCTTCTCCGGCACTGGTTTTAGCCAGTGCCGCGGCCGTCAGCCCCAACAGCAGGGCCAGCAGGGTAACGGCGCCAATGGCGAGACCCAGGCGTAGGAGCAGCGGCTGATTGCGTAAATGTTGCAAAGGGAGCATGCCCAATAGGGTATACGAAAACACGCCATTCTCCACGAAGCGGGGTGACGCCAGAATACCTCCGAATAGGTAGCCACCTCTCCTCTTGGTGTATTGTTCCGTGCTGCAGCTCCATGACATGATCCAACCGTCATTTTCGTTTTTCCATCAGCCGAGGAATCATCATGAGCCTGTACGAACAGATTGGCGGCGATGCTGCCGTGAATGCCGCAGTAGACATCTTTTACCGCAAGGTGTTGAAGGATGCCCGTATCAACCGGTTCTTTACCGGTGTGGACATGGACCGACAGGCTGCCAAGCAGAAGTCGTTTCTCACCATGGCCTTTGGCGGCCCCAACAACTATTCCGGGCTCGACATGCGTCGCGGCCATGCCCACCTGGTGGCCCAGGGCCTGAACGATTCGCACTTTGATGCCGTGGTGGAAAACCTGGGCGCTACCCTGAAGGAACTGGGTGTGGCCGATGCCCTGATTGCGCAGGTGGCCGCCATTGCGGAAACCACGCGCAACGACGTGCTGGGCAAATAACGCGTTACGTTACGGTTGCCATGCCGCGCATCACCTACGAGGGCATCGGGTATGAGTGCAATCCGGGACAGACTGTCCTGGATTGCCTGACGGCCCAGGGCGTTGCCGTACCCTCGTCCTGTCGCACGGGTGTTTGCCAGTCCTGCCTCATGCGCGCGCTCGGGGGGGGTGTGCCGGAGGTGGCCCAGGCGGGGTTGAAATCCACGCTGGTGGCCCAGGGCTACTTCAAGGCCTGTAGCTGCGTGCCCACCGAAGACCTGCGCGTGGCGCTGCCCGATGCCGCAGGTCTCAAGCTTGCGGCATCGGTGGTCAGCATCGAACCGCTCAATACGGACATCGTGGCAGTGCGCCTGCGCCCCGAGCGGCCCCTGGATTACCGGGCAGGACAATTCATCCGGTTGTATCGCGACGCGCAGCAGTCACGTTGCTATTCTCTGGCCAGCGTCCCGCACCTGGAAGAGGACATCCTGGAAATCCATGTGCGGCAAATCCCCGGAGGGAGGGTCAGCAGCTGGGTGCATGAACAATTGCACGCAGGCGACGCGGTGGAGATTGCCGACTCGGCGGGGCAATGTTTTTATGTGCCGGGCGCCCCCGATCAACCCTTGCTGCTTCTGGGCACGGGGTCGGGGCTGGCACCGCTCTATGGCATTCTGCGCGATGCGCTCTCCCAGGGGCACCGGGGTCCCGTGCGGCTGTACCACGGCAGTGCTTCACCTGCCGGACTCTACCGCGCCGAGCAATTGCAGGCCCTCGCGGCGACCCATCCCCATTTTCACTATGTGCCCTGCATTTCGGCAGGGCCCGTTCCATCGGGCATGCGCCAGGGCAATGTCCTGGAAGCGGCATTGGCCGATCAACCCGACATGACCTCGTGGCGCGTGTTTCTATGTGGCCACCCGGACATGGTGCAGGAGGCCCGGCTACAGGTCTTTCTGGCAGGGGCCGCCAGCGCCGACATCCACGCCGACCCCTTTGTTCCTTCCGGCGCTCCCATACCGCGCCAGCCTTAAGCCCGCCTTAACTGCGCAAGCGCGCACCAGTTTGACGCATGCGCGCGCTTTACCCTATGCTTACCATTCGGTTTTGCTATACCTCGTTGTCATCACGAATAATGAAACGTTGAACTCGAATCAACGCACGCGGAGGCTGTTCCCATGAGTTTAGATTTTCTTGCAAAAGAGCGCACTGTTGCGGGCCCTGGTTTTAATCGCTGGCTGGTGCCGCCTGCAGCCCTGGCAATCCACCTGTGTATCGGCATGGCCTATGGCCTGTCGGTGTTCTGGTTGCCGCTGTCTAAATCCGTTGGGGCAGCGTGCCCTGCCGACATGTCGCTCTGGTCTGAACTGTTCGTGACCACTTGCGACTGGAAGGTGTCCAGCCTCGTCTGGATCTTTACCCTGGGTATCGTCGTCCTCGGCCTGTCTGCCGCGCTCTTTGGCGGCTGGCTGGAACATGCCGGACCGCGCAAGGCAGGTGCCGTGGCGGCCCTGTGCTGGTCGGGCGGCTGGTTTTTGTCGGCCTACGGCGTCTCGGTGCATCAACTGTGGATGCTCTGGCTGGGGCTGGGTATCCTGGGTGGCGTGGGTCTCGGACTGGGTTACATCTCGCCCGTGTCCACGCTGGTGAAATGGTTTCCTGACCGGCGCGGCATGGCCACCGGCATGGCCATCATGGGTTTTGGCGGAGGCGCCATGATCGGTTCGCCGCTGGCTGTCATACTCATGAACTACTTCGCAGCAGGTTCCGGCAAGCCTGATGTGGTCGCCACCTTTGTCGCCTTGGGCGTGGGCTATTTCGTTTTCATGATGGGCGGCGCGTTTGGCTACCGCGTGCCTGCCACAGACTGGAAACCGGAAGGTTGGAATCCCTCGGATACCAAGGCCAAGGCCATGGTGACCAAGGGTCATGTGCATTTGTCGGTGGCCTGGAAAACCCCT
>JAJZHC010000171.1 GCA_021804705.1 Pseudomonadota bacterium | reverse complement strand
CATTTTCAAGACGGGAAAGCGCGGAGCCGAAACGCCATGAACCGCCCCCTGCGCGCACTCTTCCTTGCCAGTCTCATGCTGACCCTGTTGGCGGGCTGCAATCGTCAAGGGAACTCCGGGTTACAGCGTGGCGAAGCCGCACCGCGGCTGGCCACCAAGACGCTGGCCGACGTGGGCGGGGACATGAGTCGCATCACCACCTATCGCCAGCCGGACGAGCGCATGTACCAATACTCCCTGGACAAAGCGCTGGCCATGGGTAAGCCCATCCTGCTTGAGTTTGCAACGCCGGGGCACTGCTCGGTTTGCGATCGCCAGTTGCAGATCACCAAGGCCATGCTGGACAAGTACCAAAACCAGGTACTGTTTCTGCACATGGACCAATACGAAAATCCCGAAGCATTCAAAGCCTATCGCGTATTTGGCGACCCCTGGACCTTTGTCATCGACAGTAAGGGCCTGGTACGCTATCAGCAACCCGGTTCACTGCTCTATGGAGAAATGGAAGCGGCTATCCAGAGCGTCCTGCCCCATAGTGCCCAGGCCGCCAACTGAAGCCAAAATTTGACCATGGCCCAAGGTAACCGCTATACCCTCAAGCAGGATCGCAACGGCATGGTGTGGGATCTGTTGCTCTACATTCCCACGGTAACCGCGCTGGTTGCCATTGCTGCCAATGCATGGGTTCAGGAAAACCCTTATCTTGCATACCTGCTGGCATTTCTGGCCTGCTTTTTTCTGATCGCGGGCGCCAACCGGATTCTCAAGACCCGCTTGATGCTATTGCCCACTTCGCCCGTGGCCATTGAAGCCGAGCGTCAACGCGTGGCGTTGTTTCTGCGCAACGGTCAGACGCTGGAACTTTTGAAAGACATCAAGTTGTACAAGGATTTTTCCGGGCGCTCTTTTGGACTGACCGGACTCAACGCCGTGGGGCAACGCCTGCAATTCGTGTTTCACAAGGGGCAGTTCATGTTGGAACGCGATTATCAGGCCCTGCAAAACACGCTCAACCCTTCCTGAGCCCTCATCGCCCACGGCGACGGCGAACCACATCCCAGGCCATGAACCCGATGGCCGCAGCAACTACGAGGCAGGCCCCACCCATGATGGCATACTCCGTATCGGGAGCCACGAGGCCCCCCACCAGCATATGAACCGCATAAGCCGTCAAGAATAACGAGCTCACGGCTACCACGACATAGACCAGAACTTCCAGGATGGGAGAAGCGTTCACGACACGGGCGCGCGGTTATTGCGCGGTGGCCGGCGCGGGCGCCTTGGCCGCTGGCGCCATGACCGGCGCCTTGATTTTGAGGATGACGCCACCGGGCTGCAAGGACACCGTTTCCACTTCAGTGCCCAGCAGGGACAGGTTCTCGGCAAGTCCCAGGTTTTTACTGGCACTGGGCAACAGGATCAAATGGGAAAGTCCCCGCAGCATGGCCAGCTGGGCTTGGGGGTCCCTGGCGGCAGGGGGCAGTGGCAACGCATCACAACGGCATGCCAGCATGGTGCGTGCAGGCCACTGGCTGGCGACGCGGATCCGGGGCAAGGGCAGATTCTGTTCTTCCAGTAATTTGCGTCCCTGCTCCACGTCTTCCGCAAATGTTTTGATCAGTTGATCCTGGTCAGACAATACCGCGGCCCGGGATTCCAGATACCAGGCGCGGTCAGCCCGCATGGCCGTGGTACAGAGCAGCAGCAGCAACAGCCAGACCCACCCGCGCTGGACCAGAAAACCCTGCCGCAGCAGCGCCTCGCGGGGTTTGAGCAACCAGGGCAGACCGCCGTAGAGCAGCAAGGCCAGGCCGAGAAAGCCCCAGACGGCATCGCAGAGGAATGCGCCTAAAACGACGCCCAATAACAGGTTGCGACCCATGAAGTCACGCCACAATTCCCGTCGCTGATGGACGAGGACTGCCAGCAGCAAGCCTGACAGCAGCAGACCTGCAACCCAGGTGTCCAGCTCTGTTTCACCCCCCTGCAGATTGGGCCCCCAAAGCATGGCCGCGGCATTGATGACAGGGTTTTGCCAGGAGCCCAGATCGTGCCAGCCCATGCGCAACACCAATGTCAGCAGGCTGACGAGTGCGATGCCGACGTAAAAGGCGCGCTGCTGGACTCGATCCAGTGGCTGGGAGCGCCAGGCCCAGGCCAGGGAGAGGGGGTATGCCAGACCTGCGGGATGCAGGCTGATGCTGAAAGCGCATACGGCAAGCTGTGCAAAATACGAACCGCCAAAGGTTCGGGGGGCTTCCCGATACGCGCGGTCCAGGAGCGCGCCTGCCATGAACGCCGCCAGCAGGACAATGCCCGGAGAAAGGCTGTCGATTTGCTGCAGCGTGAAGGGCGCAATCAGCAGCAGACCAGACATCAATAAGGCTTCTTCCTCGTTTCCCTGTTTGCGGCGCCAAAGAAACAGCCCTGCAACAGTCACGGCCAGAATCAGCACCGTCACCACCTTGGCCGCAAAAACCTGGCCTGGCCACAAAAAACCGAGCGGCAACCACAACAGCGCACGCATGTCCGGGGTGCCGAGGGTCACCACCGAGTTGGCGACCTGATCCGCGATGGACCAGTCCAGAAGCAGTGCTTTGGCCCCCCCCTCGTCCAGCGCATAGGGCCCGTGGCGCAGCAAGAACAGGGCCATGGCGCCCCAGACCAGAAGCGCCAGATAACCCCAATAACGCTTGGGGATCAAATCAGGTTTCGATTCGGCCAAGGTTTAACGAAGCCCCGCGGTGAAATCTGCCAGGGCCTTGATTTCCTCGTTGCTCAGGCGATGGGCAATGCTGCGCATGATGGCAGCGGGGTCGTTGCTGCGGGTACCATTCTTGAAGTGTTGCAGCTGGATCTCGGTATATTCCTGGTACTGGCCGGAAAGGCGCGGATAAAGCGCTGGTATGCCGCTGCCGGTGGGGCCATGACAGGCGGCACAGGCAGGAACACCACGGTCGGCGTCGCCAGCGCGCCAGAGCTTCTCGCCCATGGCCACCAGCTTGCTGCGCGTGGCCTGCGACAGCTTGGGAGGCTGTGCCGCGTACCAGGCCGCTACATTGCGGATGTCGTCTTCAGAGAGCATCCCCACCACGCCGGACATGATCGGGTTGTTGCGTAACGGTGGCGCTCCATTGACGGACTTCATGTTGTTGAGCTGCTTGATGATGTAATCGGGCTGCTGGGCCGCAAGGTGGGGCTGGGTGGCAATGGGGCTGACGCCATCGGCGCCATGGCAGGCAAAACAGACCGAATCCGCAATGATCTTTCCTTTCTGCGGGTCGCCCTGCAGGGCCCATGTTACCGGTGAGAGCATCACCAGCAATACCACAATCATCGT
>JAJZHC010000019.1 GCA_021804705.1 Pseudomonadota bacterium | reverse complement strand
TTTTTCGGAGCTGAAGGAACGGGGGCAACAGCGTGCGGCGCAGTAGAATGCATGTTCATGGGTGCGATGATCAAGGACGGGCCCCCCTCTTGTCAAATCGCGATGCATTTTTATGGCAGCTGCCGCGCAGCTGTTTTCTCTGTGGGCAGCCGTTGCAGCATGATCGGCTGCTCTGCGCGCCCTGTGAGACAGGGCTTCCCGGCAAGGAGTCTCCCGAGTGCCGCTGCTGCGGCGAACCGCTCGAACATCCTGCACCGGCGCTGCTGTGTCGGCGTTGCGCCAGTGCACCCCTGGCCGTGGATGAAACCATTGCCGCATTTGCCTACCGCTATCCGCTTGATGTGCTGGTGCGGCATTTCAAATATGGCGGTGCGTTGTATCTGGCAAAACCCCTGGCTGATGGCCTGATGCGGACAGCTGCGCTGCACAGGCTGCCGGATGTGCTGCTGGCCATGCCCCTGTCGCCGCGCCGTCGCCGTCGTCGAGGTTACAATCAGGCCCACGAGATTGCCGTGCGCCTCGCCCGGCATTTCAAGCGTCCGTTGCTGGCCGGCGTGCGGCGCGTCCGCGATACCGAGGCCCAGGCCGGTTTGAACTTTACCCAGCGGCGCGACAACATGGCCGGGGCTTTCGCGTGTGGTGCTGCTGTGGCAGGCCTGCACATCGCCGTGGTAGACGACGTCATGACCAGCGGGGCTACCATGGATGCCCTGGCACAGGTGCTCAAGGCGCATGGGGCGCGTCGTGTCAGTGCCTGGGTTGTGGCGCGCACGCCATCACCCGACTTTTAAGGAATCGCATCATGTTTGAAGTTGTACTGTACCAGCCCGAAATTCCCCCCAACACCGGAAACATCATCCGTCTTTGTGCCAACACGGGGGCCACGCTGCATTTGATAGAACCCCTGGGCTTTGACATTTCAGATCGCCAGTTGCGTCGCGCCGGGCTGGACTATCACGAAAGCGCCGTGATGCGGGTGCATCCCCATTGGCAAGCCTGTCGCGAGGCCCTGCCAGGGCGTCGCTGGTTTGCGCTGACCACCAGGGCTTCGCGGTTTTATACAAGCCCAACCTATCGTCCCGGGGATGTGTTCGTACTGGGGCCCGAAACCCGTGGCCTGCCCGCAGAGATCCTGGCGGAATTTGACGAGGCGGCACGGTTGCGCCTGCCCATGGTGGCGGGAAGCCGCAGCCTCAATCTGGGCAACGCGGCGGCAGTGATGGTGTTTGAAGCCTGGCGGCAGCAGGGGTTTGAAGCAGCGGTGTGAGCAGGCAGGGCTACTCGGAGCGAGGTTCGCGCGCCAGCAACAGTTCCACGGCTTCGTGGGCGTTCAAGGCGCCGGAGAGTACCCCTTGCACGGCAGCAGTGATGGGCATTTCCACATGATGGTGATGGGCAAGGCGTGTTGCAGCAAGGGCTGAAGTGACCCCTTCGGCCACATGGCCCAGTTGCGCCAGGATCTCGTCCAGCGTTTGCCCACGCGCCAACCCTTGTCCCACGCGATAGTTGCGCGAGAGCGCACCGGTGCAGGTTAATACCAGGTCGCCCAGGCCAGACAGCCCCATGAAGGTTTCCGAACGCCCTCCCAGGGCCACGCCCAGCCGTGCAATTTCAGCAAGACCACGCGTGATGAGCGCAGCCCGTGCATTCAGTCCCAGGCCCAGTTCATCTGAAAGCCCCGAGGCGATGGCCACTACATTTTTCAGCGCGCCTGCCAGTTCCACGCCCACCACATCCGTGCTGGAATAAAGGCGCAGACGATGGCCATGCAGGGTGCGCGAGATATCGCGGGAAAAATCGGGCTGCAGGGAGGCCAGCGTAATGGCGGCAGGCAGGCCATTGGCAATTTCTTCGGCAAAGCTGGGGCCGGACAGTACCCCGCTGGAGACTCCACTTTGCAGTGTTTCGGCCACAACCTGGTGCGGCATGAAGTCGCTGCCCTGCTCGAATCCCTTGCAGGCCCAGAGAACGGGCAGGTCTGGGCGATGATGGAGAAGGGTGCGCAGGGTTTCGCGCAGTCCCGCCACGGGTACCGTCAGGAGGGCAAGGTCAGCGTCCTCGACGGCTTGGGAAAACCGGGAGGTCAGCACCATGTGCGCTGGCAGCGGATGCCCGGGCAAGTAGCGTTCGTTGATTCGGGTGGCACCGATCCTGTCCATGGTTTCGACATCGCGCCCCCAGAGGGATACCCGATGACGTCCGGACAGGGTCAGGGCTAAAGCGGTTCCCCAGGCACCGGCACCGAGGATCGCGATCTTCATGGGTTACTGCGATACCGCAGGCGCAGGGGCTGCCTGGGCTTCGGCCTGTTGCAGTCGCTGCTGGTGCAGGACTTCAAAATTGACCGGATTGAGCATGACCGGCGGAAATCCGGCACGCGTGACGAGGTTGGAGACGGTTTCGCGTGCGTAAGGAAACAGGATGTTGGGGCAGGTTACGTCCAGAACGAAGGGCATGTCTGGGGCCGGAATGTTCATCAGCCTGAAAATACCCGCTTCAACCACTTCCACCAGAAACATCGTCTTTTCCTTCATCGTGGCGGTGACCGTCACCGATAGCGTGATCTGGAATACCCCGTTATCGATGGTCACGCTGCCGTTGTTCAGTTGCACCGAAATTTCTGGCGTATCGCGTTCCAGGAAAATCTGGGGTGCGTGCGGAATCTCCAGAGAGGCATCCTTGAGATAGATTTTTTCGATGGCGAAAACGGGGCTGTGATCCACTTGTGTTTCCTGTTGTGCGTCCTGAGTCATGAGGTCATTGTCCTGAGGTTAGGTTTGCAAGCAGGGGGGCGAGGCCGCCCGCGCGGTCCAGCGCGACCAGGTCGTCATACCCGCCAACATGGGTTTCATTGATGAAAATTTGCGGCACCGTGCGTCGCCCGGTGAGGTGGATCATGGTCTCCCGTTGGGACGGATCGAGATCCACGCGAATCTTGTGTAATTCGGTCACACCTTTGCCCTTCAGATAACGTTCGGCCATGACGCAGTAGGGGCATACGCCGGTGGTGTACATGGTGATCTGGTGTGCCATGCGAAGCCCTTTTACGCTTTGCCGCTGGCGGTTTCTATGGGCAGGTTGGCTTCAATCCAGGCTGAGACGCCGCCCTGCAATACGAATACGTCGGTAAAGCCTTGCTCCTTCAGGGTTTTGACGGCCTTGGCGCCGCTTTGCCCCGTACTCACCAGGATGGCCGGACGCGACTTGAATCGGGAAATTTCTTCAAAACGGGTCACCAGCTCGTCCGCAGGGATGTGCCGTGCATTGGGCAGATGGCCCAGGGTGAAATCCTGTTGGCGCCGCAGGTCGATGATGATGGCATGCTTCTGGTTGATAAGCTGAGTGGCCTCCAGCGTGCCGATGGAGGACTGGGGCCCCATGAATTTCTGAATTTCCGGCCAGGCCAGCATGATTCCGCTGGCGACGACCAGGACAACGAGGCCAAGATGCTGCAATAGAAAGTCCAAAGGAGGCGCTCCACCGATCTAAAATAGGGCCTGTATTCTACCATGGGGTCAGCGCGCGAAGCTGAAGCACAGGGTCTTATACATCTTTAGCCGCCCGAGGCCGTTTTCTTTGCTAAAATGCCTCTATTTATTGTTAGCGAATGGCCCCCATGAAGAAAATCGTGTTGCTTCGCCACGGTCAGAGTCTCTGGAACGAACAAAACCGGTTCACGGGTTGGGTCGACATCGGTTTGACCGAACGTGGCAAACAGGAGGCCATCGCTGCAGGAAAATTGCTGGCTTCTTCAGGTTTTGAAATTGACCTCGCTTTCACCTCGGTCCTGCAACGGGCTATCAAGACCCTCTGGCTGGGGCTTGAGAACATGAACCGGATGTGGGTACCCGTGATTTCGGACTGGCATCTCAACGAGCGCCATTATGGCGACCTGCAGGGACACAACAAGATCGAAACCTCGGCACGCTATGGCGAGGCCCAAGTGTACCAATGGCGCCGCAGTTACGACATTGCACCGCCGCCGCTTGCGCTGGACGATCCGCGATGCGAGATTGCCGACCCGCGCTACCGCCATTTGACGGTCGATGAATTTCCGCGGGGCGAAAGTCTCAAGGATACGGTGGATCGGGTCATCCCCTACTGGACAAACGTCATAGCGCCCGCCGTGCGCGATGGCCGCCAGGTGCTGATCGTGGCGCATGGCAATTCGTTGCGCGCCCTGGTCAAGTACCTGGGCAACATCGCCGACGATGCCATCGTGGGCGTCAATATCCCCACTGGCATGCCCATGGTGTACGAACTCGACGAAGACTTGCGTGCCCTCAACAGCTATTACCTGGGCGATCCCGACGAAATTGCGCGGATGACAGAAGCCGTTGCCAACCAGGGTCGAATCGAGTCCTGAGTCGGCCAGGTGGCGCGCCCCTTCTTCATCGGTCTGTTGCTCGGTTTATGCTGCTCCACTGCCTTGGCGGGCCCGGCCAATGACCTGGAAGATCTGCGCGGACGTATCCATCAACTGCAGCAGGATTTGTCCACGACCGAAGGCTCGAAGAACGAGGCCGTAGATGCGTTGCGCAAATCCGAGCGTGCCATCAGCGAAACCAGTCGCACCCTGCGCGACCTGGAGCAGCAGCAGCGGGTGCTGCAATCCGAGCTCGATAACCTGCATCAACGCTCCACTCAAACCCGGGAAGAAATCGGCCAGAGCCAGGGTGCTCTGGCACGGCTGCTCAAGCAGCGCTACGAACAGGGTGTGCCTGACATGGTGCCGTTGCTGCTTTCAGGCGAGGATCCTGACGATATTGCGCGTCAGATGGAATATCTCGAAATCCTGGCGCGATCCCAGGCTCAAACCATGCACGCCCTGCGCAACAATTTGCAGGCCCTGGCGCAGGTCACCACGGTTCGCGAACAGAAGTTGAAGCAACTGGCCGCGGTTCAGGCACAACAGGTGGCGCAGCGTAAACGCCTGCAGGCAGAAACCGAGGCGCGGGCCAAGGTGGTGGCAAGCCTCTCCAGCAAGATGAAAAAACAGAAGCGCAGCCTGGAATCCTTGCGCAAGGACGAAAAGCGCCTGACCAAACTGGTGGAAGACATCGCCCGCATGTTGGCGCGTCGTGATCAGGATCGGCGCGCCAGGCGGCAAAAGAAGGGTGCGGACAAGTCGGTTGCGGAGGGCTCTGCACCGCCTCCGGCGGTGGCCATGATCGACAAGGTGCCCGAACCGGGTTACGACAGTGAAGGCTTTGCCCGCATGAAAGGGCATTTGCGTTTGCCAGTGGCCGGGGAACTGATCAACCGTTTTGGCAGTCCACGTTCAGATACCGGTTTGAGCTGGCGCGGGTTGTTCATCCGGGCCCCGGAAGGGCGGGAAGTAAAGGCGGTGGCTTCCGGCCGCGTGGTTTTTTCGGATTGGCTGCGTGGGTTTGGCAACCTGCTCATCATCGATCACGGCGGTAGCTACATGAGTCTTTATGGCGGGGCCCAAAGCCTGTTTGCCCAGGTGGGTGAGACCGTTCAGGGTGGCGCGACGGTGGCTACGGCAGGAAGCACCGGTGGAAATAGTGAATCGGGGCTATACTTCGAGCTTCGCTATCAAAGCAAACCATTCGACCCCATGAGCTGGGTGGGTCGTCCATAGGAAACGAGAGAAGGATAAACGGAATGGGTGGGCAACTGAAAAAATTGGGGCTGGTGGTGATGGGAGCGGTCATCGGGTTTGCGCTGACGCTCAACCTTTCTGCTGTGGCAGAGCGCCCGCAGGCACAGGCGCCCGCGCCGTTGCCCATTGAGGAATTACGCACTTTCAGCGAAGTGTTCGGACGCATCAAGTCCGATTATGTTGAACCAGTAGACGACAAGAAACTCATCAAGGAAGCCATCACGGGTATGGTGGCCGGCCTCGATCCGCATTCCGCATATCTGGACCAGGATGCCTATAAGGAATTGCAGGCCGGAACACAAGGCGAATTTGGCGGACTGGGCATCGAAGTGAGCATGGAAGACGGCCTGGTAAGGGTGGTTTCTCCCATCGACGACACGCCGGCAGCCCGTGCTGGCATCAAGCCGGGCGACCTCATCATCAAGCTCGATGATGCAGCGGTCAAGGGCATGACGCTCAATGACGCTGTCAAGCGCATGCGTGGCAAGCCCGATACGCAAATCACCCTGACCTTGCTGCGCAAGAACGAACCCAAACCGCTGGTGGTGACCCTGACGCGTGCCGTCATCAAGATGAAGAGCGTGAAGCTCAAGGAAATCGAACCTGGCTACGCCTCGATCCGTGTCAGCCAGTTCCAGGAGCATACCGGAGAAGACCTGGCTGCGGCCATTGAAAAGTTTTACAAGGATAACAACGGCGCCATCAAAGGGCTGGTACTGGATCTGCGCAATGATCCGGGCGGCCTGCTGAATGCGGCCGTGGGCGTTTCTGCGTCCTTCCTGCCGCGGGATGCGCTGGTGGTCTATACCGAGGGCCGCGTGGCCGATGCCAAGATGCGCCTGACCGCCACGCCCGAAAACTATTTGCGTGGCCCGACCGATGCGGATTATGCCGCCGCACTGCCTGCACTGGTGAAGAAAGTGCCGATGGTGGTACTGGTCAACGGCGGTTCGGCTTCGGCTTCCGAGATCGTTGCGGGGGCCCTGCAGGACCACCATCGGGCTACCATCATGGGGGTTCAGACTTTTGGCAAGGGCTCGGTCCAAACCATTCTGCCGTTATCCAACAACACCGCACTGAAACTGACCACGGCGCGCTACTTTACGCCCAATGGTCGTTCCATCCAGGCCAAGGGCATCGTCCCGGACGTGGTGGTGCCGGAAGATGCCGATGCCGTCGAATCCATGCTGGGCATTCGCGAAGCCGATCTGGAAGGCCATCTCTCCAACCCCACGGACAAGAAGGGCGAGGCGGTGAAGCCGGCAAGCAAACCTGCTGCAGCAGCAGGTCAGGAAGCACCAGCCAAGCCTGCACACAAGCCCCAGGCCAAGGTGGAAGATGGCAAGGAAAAGCCCGACTATCAGTTGGACCAGGCCATAGCCTATCTCAAGGGGAAGCAGCCCAAGGCCAACTGAGCAAGGCGCATGGACGATTCCGAACTGTTGCGCTATAGCCGCCACATCCTGCTCGACGAGCTGGGTGTGGAGGGGCAGGAAAAAATCCGCAAAGCCCATGTGCTCCTGATCGGAGCAGGGGGGTTGGGCTCTCCGGCATCGCTCTACCTGGCAGCCAGCGGCGTGGGGCGCATCACGTTGTGCGACGGAGATGCCGTGGACCTCACCAATCTGCAGCGCCAGATTGCGTTGCGCCTGTCAGATTTGGGGCGCAACAAGGCACTGGCCACCCGCGACTCCCTGCTGGCCATCAATCCCGATATCGATGTCGTGACGCTGACCGAACGCCTGTCTGGAGAGGCCTTGGCCTGCCAGATTGCAATGGCCGATGTGGTGCTGGATTGCAGCGACAATTTTGCCACGCGCCATGCCGTCAATCGGGCCTGTGTCCTGCATCGCAAACCGCTGGTGTCGGGAGCGGCTATCCGTTTCGACGCCCAGATCACCGTGTTTGACCCGCGCGCCACAGACAACCCTTGTTATGAATGTCTGTATCCGGAAAACGCCTTGGACGAGGAGGTGCGCTGTGCGGTCATGGGTGTGTTTTCGCCGTTGGTGGGCATTGTGGGCGCCACCCAGGCTGCCGAGGCGCTTAAGCTGTTGGTGGGGATGGGGCAGTCCCTCGCGGGTCGGCTGTTGATCCTGAACGCTCTTTCCATGGAATGGCAGCAAATCCGGTTGCCACGCGATCCTGGCTGCAAGGTGTGTGGCGCCAGCGTTACAGCGCCTTAGCGTATTCCTGCAGATTCCAGCGTGGATGGACAGCAAAGGTTCCGCCCGATGTTGTCCTGTGGGTTTGCCGTTGCAGGTGCAAGGCACCCGCGTAGGCAATCATGGCCCCATTGTCAGTGCACAGGCGCAACGGCGGAAACGCCACCTGCCCTCCCTGTTTTTCCACTTGCATGGTGAGGGCGGCGCGCAGGCGGCGGTTGGCGCCCACCCCTCCGGCCACCACCAGTTGCTTCATGCCCGTCTGCGCCAGGGCCTCGCGCGCTTTGTGGCACAGCACATCCACTACGGCAGCTTCAAAACTTGCGGCGATGTCAGGGTAGTCCTCCGGCTGATGTGCCTTCACCAGCATCGAAACTGCGGTTTTCAAGCCGCTGAAGCTCAGGTTGAGGTCGCCGCTGTGCATCATGGGACGCGGCAGGGCAAAACGCTGGGGATTGCCTGTTTCAGCCAGACGCGACAGGGCAGGGCCGCCGGGATAGGACAACCCCAGCAGTTGAGCGGTCTTGTCAAAAGCCTCTCCTGCGGCATCATCCACCGTCTCTCCTAACAATGCGTACTGGCCCACGTTGCGCACGGCCATGAACTGGCTATGGCCACCCGAAACCAGCAATGCCACGAAGGGGAAGGTGGGAGGTGGGTCACCCAGCAGCGGGGAGAGCAGGTGGCCTTCCAGGTGATGCACGCCCACGGCAGGAACGTCGAGGGCCAATGCCAATGCTTCGGCCACTGAAGCGCCCACCAGCAGTGCGCCGGCAAGCCCCGGTCCGGCCGTATAGGCCACGGCATCGAGATCGGTCAGCGTTTTATCGGCTTGTTGCAGGGTTTGCCGGATCAGAGGCACCACACGCCGTATGTGGTCGCGCGAAGCCAGTTCGGGTACTACGCCGCCATAGGCTTCATGAAGGGCAATCTGGGAATGCAGGGCGTCGGCCAGCAGGCCGCTGCGGGTGTCGTAGATGGCAACGCCCGTCTCGTCGCAGGAAGATTCGATACCCAATACCAGCATTCTTGAAGGTTCCTCGGTCAGGGGAGTGCTATTCTAGCAGCCCAGTGACAAATGGACAGAGTTCCTGCTATAATCCACGACTTTTCCGAGACGACCCTGTTGTCGATTTAGAGGTTTGAATGCCAAACATCCGCGTAAAAGAAAACGAGCCTTTTGATGTCGCCCTGCGTCGCTTCAAGCGTGCAGTGGAAAAAACCGGCCTGCTGACCGAGCTGCGTGCTCGCGAATTCTACGAAAAGCCCACCGCTGAACGTAAACGCAAGCTGGCTGCAGCCATCAAGCGCCGTTACAAGCGCCTGCGCAGTCAGATGCTGCCGCCCAAGCTGTATTGATTCCTGGCATGGACACAGGAGGCGGTAACGCTTCCCTTGGCACATGAATCTGAAAGCACGCATCACTGAAGACATGAAGTCCGCCATGCGCGCCCGTGAAACCGGGCGGCTCAACGCCATTCGGCTGATTTTGGCGGCACTCAAGCAAAAAGAAGTGGACGAACGCATCGAACTGGATGACGCAGCCGTGCTCGTCATCCTCGACAAGATGCTCAAACAGCGCAGGGATTCCATTGGGCAGTTTGAAGCAGCGGGTCGGCAGGATCTGGCCCAGCAGGAACACTTTGAAGTCACGGTATTGCAGCAGTACATGCCCCAGGCGTTATCAGCCGAAGCAGTGACTGCCATCGTCGATCAGGTCATTCAGGATTCCGGCGCTGCCGGAATGCAGGATATGGCAAAGGTGATGGCGCTGGTCAAGCCTCAGCTGGCAGGGCGAGCGGATATGGGGCAGGTCTCGGGTCTGGTCAAGGCCCGTCTGGGGACGCGCTAGGCGCATTTTCGGGCGGTTTGAGTCCCTCTGGGGACTTTTCAAGTTTGACACGGGCGGATGATTCCACGCGATTTCATTCAGACACTGCTTGGCCGGGTCGACATCGTTGACACCGTCGAACGCTATGTCCCCCTTAAAAAGACGGGTTCCAACTTTGTGGCCCGTTGTCCCTTTCACTCGGAAAAAACTCCTTCGTTCTCCGTCAATCCAGCCAAGCAGTTTTACTATTGCTTTGGTTGTGGCGCCAGTGGTACGGCGCTGGGATTCATCATGGAGTACACCGGTGCCAATTTCGTGGATGCCGTCCATGAATTGGCGCAGCAGGTGGGGCTAGCCGTTCCCGAGGAGCACAATCCCGCGCAGGTGGCACGCACTGAAGCGCGTCTCGACCTGGGGGCCATACTGCAGCGTGCTGCTGCTTTTTATCGGGCACAGCTCAAGGATTCCGCACCCGCCATTCAGTACCTCAAGCGCCGTGGCCTCACCGGCGCCATTGCCGCCCGCTTCGGTCTGGGTTACGCCCCAGAGGGCTGGCGCAACCTTGCTGCGGCCTTTCCGGAATACGAGGCGCGTCAGTTGGTGGAGGCCGGGCTCGTCATCGACAATGATGAAGGCAAGCGTTACGACCGTTTCAGGGGGCGCGTGATGTTCCCGATTCTGGACAGCCGGGGTGAAGTCATCGGGTTTGGCGGACGGGTGATCGGCGCGGGCGAACCCAAGTACCTCAACTCGCCAGAAACGCCGCTGTTTGAAAAAGGCCGTGAGTTATACGGGCTGACCCAGGCACGCCGCGCCATTCGCGACCAGCATCGCGTCATCGTAGTGGAAGGCTACATGGATGTGGTGGCACTGGCACAGGCGGGGGTGGAATACGCGGTGGCGACGCTGGGCACGGCAACCTCGGCGGTACACGTGCAGAAACTCTTGCGCATGGCCGATCAGGTCATTTTTGCCTTTGATGGGGATCAGGCTGGCCGTAATGCGGCACAGCGTGCCATGGAAGTGGCGCTGCCGCACCTGGTGGATGGCAAGCAGGTGTTGTTTCTGTTTTTGCCTGAGGCCGAAGATCCGGACAGCTATGTGCGCCAGCAGGGGAGAGAGGCCTTTGAGCGACTGCTATCCCGAGCCACGCCGCTGTCGGAGTTTTTGCTGGAAACCCTGACGCGTGGGGTGGATATGACATCCACCGAGGGACGGGCACAGTTTCTGCAGGCAGCCAAAGGCAGCCTGGCGCAAATCACGGCACCAGCCCTGTCGCTGCTGTTGCGCAACCGGATTGCGGCACTGGCCCAGGTGGAACGCCAGGATGTGGAATCGTTGATGGGGCGCGCGCCGGTTGCGGCGTCCACTGCTCCCGCCCGACGCGTACAGCGCTCGGCCCCCAGTTCGCTGGCGGCACGCCTACTGGCATGCGTGCTGCACCAGCCCGAACTGGTAAAGACCGAAGGCTTGCCCGAGAATGAGGCGGTATTGCCCGATGAGCATGCCCTTCTGGCGGTGGCAGAATTTGTCCGGCACCACGAGGGTAGCGTCAATCTGGCCGTCATCCTGGAACATTTTCGGGGGCAACCCGAAGAGCCGTTCATTCAGGAAGCATTGCGCAGGGAATTTTCTGCCATTGAATCCAGTCCAACGGATCAATTGACCTTGTTGTTTCAGGAAGGGCTGGCGCGGTTAAATCGGGCGTCCCGAACCCGAACCATCGATGCTTTGCTGGCCCGTGCCAGGGCCCAAGCACTTACAGGTGAAGAAAAGCAATTGCTTCAAGAGCTTACGATGTCAAGGCAAGGAAAGTGAGGGGTTGTTTCTGTTTTTCTGATACAATCTACGGTTTTTCAACGCAATTCGTGTCTTCTAAGGGGTGCGACTGAATATGGCTGCAGAAAACTCCAGATCTGACGCTCGGCAAAACGATGTCGAAGCCCAACGTGCGCGCCTCAAAAACCTCATCGTCCTGGGCAAGGAACGCGGGTTCCTGACTTACGCCGAAATCAATGATCACATTCCCGACGACATGCTCGATGCCGAGCAGATCGAATCGGTGATCGGCATGATCAATGACATGGGCATTGCTGTTTATGATGAAGCGCCAGACAGCGAGCAACTGCTCATGTCCGAGGCCCCGCCTCCCGTAGCCGACGAAGATGTTGTGGAAGAAGCCGAAGCAGCTTTGTCCACCGTGGATTCGGATTTTGGCCGGACCACGGACCCCGTGCGCATGTACATGCGCGAGATGGGCACCGTCGAACTGCTGACCCGCGAGGGTGAAATTGAAATTGCCAAGCGCATTGAAGATGGCCTGAAGCACATGATCCAGGCCATTTCTTCCTGCCCCACCACCATCGACGAAATCCTGTTCCTGGCCGACAAGGTCGAGCGGGACGAAATGCGCATCGATGAAGTCATCGATGGTCTGATTGACGGTGACGGCGAAGAAGAGGCCGTCGAAGCCGAGATGGCGCAGGAGGAAGAAGAGGTCGAGCTTGAGGAAGAGTCCGAAGAGGATGAAGACGGCGCCATTGCCAGCGCCAACCTGGAACTATTGAAGCAGGATGCGCTGGTGCGTTTCAATGCCATCCGCCGCCTCAACAAGCGTATGCGCAAGGCCTTGGCTGAAAAGGGGTCGCGTAGTCGCGCTTACAAGGACTTGCAGGAAAGCATTTCTGCCGAACTGATGACCATACGTTTTTCCGCCAAGCAGGTGGAAGCCCTGTGCAACGGGTTGCGCCGCCTGGTGGACCGGGTGCGCAGCTACGAGCGCGGCATCATGAACCTGTGCGTGACATCAGCCGGCATGCCTCGTGCACACTTCATCAAGTCTTTCCCGGGCAATGAAATCAACGTGAAGTGGGTGGTCGAAGAAATGGCGACCCGCAAGGGCTACAGCAGCACGCTGGGCCGCTTCAAGCACGCCATCATTGAGCAGCAGGAAAACCTGATTGCCCTGCAAAAAGAAGTGGGTATCCCAATCAAGGACCTCAAGGAAATCGCGCGTCAGATGTCCACTGGCGAGGCCCGTGCCCGACGCGCCAAACGCGAGATGATCGAGGCCAACCTGCGCCTCGTGATCTCCATTGCCAAGAAATACACCAACCGCGGCCTGCAGTTCCTTGACCTCATTCAGGAAGGCAACATTGGTTTGATGAAGGCCGTGGATAAGTTTGAATATCGGCGTGGCTACAAATTCTCCACGTATGCCACCTGGTGGATTCGTCAGGCCATTACCCGTTCCATCGCAGACCAGGCGCGCACCATCCGGATTCCGGTGCACATGATCGAAACCATCAACAAGATGAATCGCATTTCGCGCCAGATCCTGCAGGAAACTGGCCAGGAGCCTGATCCCGCAGAGCTGGCCAAAAAGATGGAAATGCCTGAGGAAAAGATTCGCAAGATCCTCAAGATTTCCAAAGAGCCCATTTCCATGGAGACGCCCATTGGCGACGACGATGATTCTCACTTGGGTGATTTCATCGAAGACACCACCACGGTGGCTCCGGCAGATTCGGCACTCTACGCCAGCCTGCGCGATGCAACCAAGGATGTTCTGGATTCGCTGACCCAGCGTGAAGCCAAGGTGCTGCGCATGCGTTTTGGCATCGAGATGAATACGGATCACACGCTGGAAGAAGTGGGCAAACAGTTTGACGTCACCCGCGAACGCATCCGCCAGATCGAAGCCAAGGCTCTGCGCAAGTTGCGCCATCCTTCGCGTTCTGAACGCCTGCGCAGTTTCATCGACAACAACGAAAACTGATTTCTGTCGCGGGTCGTTAGCTCAGTTGGTTAGAGCAGGGGACTCATAATCCCTTGGTCGCTGGTTCGAGTCCAGCACGACCCACCAACAAATACATATATAAAATAAATACTTGCCGGCCCCATTCGT
>JAJZHC010000170.1 GCA_021804705.1 Pseudomonadota bacterium | reverse complement strand
GACTGTTCAATCTTTCCATCGCCATATCAATCTCCCGCTGTAGCGTAAAGCCTGTCTTGCGCTCAACCAGATCAAAGTCGACCAATCGTTCCCAGATGTAATTGCCGAGGGCGTGGAGACGGACGGGCAATTTCAAAAGCTTCTGCACAATGGTTGCCATCATTTTCAAGGTTATTTATTTGGCAAGCCTGTTCCGATCGAGCAATTCGATAGACATTGATCATGTTCGTGGCCTCTTCACGACTCTGGTATAATGGTGTCGCGGTATTGCTTCAGCCTCGATAGTCCGCTACGGATTCCCGTTTGTTATTTTCTTCGTCTGCCTAAGACTGGCGCCCAACAGGGCGACAGGCCGATGTTATTCATAAAAGGTTAATATGTCATTTGCAACTCTCGGCTTGTCCGAAGAAATTCTTCGAGCCATTTCCGAGCGGGGTTATACAGAGCCTACACCCATCCAGGCGCAGGCCATTCCCGTAGTGCTGTCCGGCCGTGACCTGCTTGCGGGCGCGCAGACGGGCACCGGCAAGACTGCCGGCTTTACGCTACCCATTCTGCAGCGTCTTTCTGTTGCAAAGAATGCACCAGGCAAGGCGCCGATCCGGGTCCTGGTTCTGGTTCCCACGCGTGAGCTTGCGGCGCAGGTGGAAGAGAGCGTCCGCGAGTACGGAAAATACCTCAAGGTCAGTTCGATGACCATGATAGGTGGGGTAAACATTAATCCTCAGATTACGCGCCTGAAAGGCCGCGTGGATATTCTGGTTGCCACTCCCGGGCGTCTGCTCGACCATGTGCAGCAGAAGACGGTCATGCTGTCGGGTGTGGAAATCCTGGTGCTGGATGAAGCTGACCGCATGCTGGACATGGGCTTTATCCGCGACATCAGGAAAATTCTGGCACTGTTGCCAAAGCAGCGCCAGAACCTGTTGTTTTCTGCCACGTTTTCTGACGAGATCAAGACGTTGGCAGATGGGTTGCTCGACAATCCGGCATTGGTCGAAGTGTCACGCCGCAATACAACTGCCGAGTTCATCACCCAGAAAATCTATCCGGTGGACAGGGAACGCAAGAAGGATTTGCTCGCCAAGCTCATCAAGGAAAACAACTGGTTTCAGGTGCTGGTGTTTACGCGAACCAAACACGGTGCAAACAATCTTGCCGAATACCTCACCAAGCAGGAGATTCCGTCGCTTGCGATTCATGGCAACAAGAGCCAGGCTGCGCGCACTCGCGCGCTATCGGAATTCAAGTCTGGCAAGCTGCAGGTGCTGTGCGCAACGGACATCGCTGCGCGCGGCATTGATATCATCGAATTGCCGCATGTGGTGAATTTCGAGCTGCCCAATGTGGCGGAAGACTACGTGCACCGCATTGGACGCACCGGCCGTGCAGGCAACGAGGGTGAAGCCAGTTCGCTGGTATGCGTGGATGAGCATAAGCTGCTCAAGTCCATCGAACGCCTGACCAGGTTTGAAATCCCTGTGGTGCAGACGCCTGGTTTTGAACCCGATCCGCGCATCAAGGCCGAGCCTATCGTGAACGGACAGAATCGCGACCGTGGCGCAAAAAGTCAGAAGCGTCGTGGTCAGTCCAGCCAGCCTGCGGTCAGGCAAGGCGCAGGTCGCAACGCAGCGCAGCCAGTGCCTCGGGCGGGCGGGCGAGGACGTTAGGCAGCCTCGAATGTGTAGCGCCAATTCCGGTTAATTCGGGGTTTGTCCGGATGGGGGATGGCTGCCATGCCACTCGGTGAATGATTTCCACTGCTGCCTGGTTTTTGCTGCCATTTCCATGGCCGCATCCAGCATCGCTGCAGTCAGGTCGTCTTGTTGTGCCAAGGCAATGAGCGCATCGGCATTGGCCGAACCGGATCGCCCGGCTGCACGGAGTTGATCCCAAGCCAGGATCCGCCCCATGGTGTCCGCAACTTCTTTGAGCCGTTCCAGTTTCTTGCCCCATTCGCCAATGGCCACCCGATCCTCCGAAGGCTGTAATCCCTTCAGGATGCAAGGCAGTCCGGCCAGTTTCACCGGGTGGAGAAAGGCATGATCGATGGCTTGCATCCTTTTCTGGACGGCAACCACACGGCTGGCTTCATCGGGCCAGGCCGGCTGCTTGATGCCATGACGGGCGAGGTGGGGTGCCATCGCCGATGGCTTGGCTTCCTTGATGTCAAGCAAGTAGTTGCCATCGGGACTGCCTTTGCCTTCAACCAGTACTACAAAGCGCTCTACACCAAGACTTCCAGTACCTGCAATGCGTCGCCCGACATCCAGAACCTGAAAAAAGGATGGGTTGGGTTGTGCGGCAGCAAAACGGTCCATGAACGCTGTGACCATCCTCTTTTGAGCATCAGAGGCCGGCAGCGCCTTCATGCCGTCAATTTTCAAACTGCGTCTCTGTCCCTTGCGAATCGTCCGCTTGTCCAGGAAAACGGCCCGATCGCGCCCCTGCAACGTGGTCAACAACTTATTGACGAGGCCCCCCGTTGTTTCCCGCTCAACCCACAGAGGCTTGCCGTTGAGAAGGGCGCTACGGTAGCCATCCAGACAGCTCTGGCTGACAGCCAGCGTTTCGGCATGTGAAGCATGAAGGGCATCAGTCGCGCACTGGATGCTGGTCAACAGGCGAACGACATCCCAGGTACAGGGGGCCAGAGCAGCCTCATCGTAGTCATTGATGTCAAAGTACACAAGCCGGTTGTCACCCTTGTAGCTGCCGAAATTCTCGAAATGAGAATCGCCACAGCACCATGCCAGGGGCGCCTCGTGAAACAGGGGAGAGTCGGGCAGGGTATCGTAGAACAAATGACAGGCACCGCGCAGAAATCCGAAAGGGTTCAGGGCCATCTTGGCGTACTTCAAAGCCAATCGTTCCGGATCGCGGCCTGCGTTATGGTTGCATATCTCGTCAATGATAGGAGATAAATGCTGCGAAGGATTCTTGATCACGATGTTACGTTGTCCGGGTCGTGTCGCGGACTGCCCGGTGACGCGCCAGAAATGTGTCGAGTTGGTTGGCGAATGCCTTTCGGTCTCTGTGAGAAAGGGCATCCGGGCCGCCTGTTTTCACGCCGCTGCCGCGCAATTGATCCATGAAGTTGCGCATGGTGAGCAGCGCTTCAATCGTATCGCGCGTATAGATCTCGCCGCGTGGATTGAGTGCGTGGCCACCCTTTGCAAGTACGTCTGATACCAGGGGAATGTCCGCCGTAATGACCAGATCGCCCGGTTGCAGGCGTTTCACAATCTCATTGTCCGTCACGTCAAATCCGTGATGCACCTGAAGCGCTCGAATATGGTGTGAAGGGGGTGTATGCAGCAGGGTATTGGCCACCAGCGTGGTGGTAATCGCTGCACGTTCGGCAGCGCGGAAGA
>JAJZHC010000018.1 GCA_021804705.1 Pseudomonadota bacterium | reverse complement strand
GAACACCCTGATGGGCATCCAGCGCCTGTTCGATCCTGAAAAAAGCATACTCCAGGAAGGCCCTGGCCACGCGGTGATCACGGAGTACGCCACTCATTTCGATACAGGTAAAGGGTGACAAGACGAAATCATCCTGTACGTGATCAAAGTGCCCCCCCAGAATGCCGCCAGAAAGCCAGGGTTCGAGTTCAACCCGGAGGTGACGGGGCAACAACCCGTGCAGACTTTTGAGTTGATGCAACTTCGGAGACAAAGCGGCCAGGCCGTTTAGCGATTCCGCAATGGCGCGATCGTCTTCTGCAGACATGACCCTGCCTCGCGCGCAAAGCAATATTTCAAGCCAGCGTGCCAACCAACCGCGTTGCCGGGGCTCAGTCACCAGGGACAACGGGTTGAGCTGCAGTGAAGACTGTGCGACATCCACGCATTGTCCACCCTGCAGCAGCGTAGGAATGCGACAGGAACGATCCTTGTCGAAAATCACAGTACGTACCGGATGGTACTTCTGGAATTGGCTGATCAGGAAGTTGACCCATACCGACTTTCCGCTACGTGAAGGCCCTACGACAAAGGCGTGTGCCAAATCCTGATGATGCAAGTTGAAGTAATAAGGACTGCCAGAGCGCGTTGAAAATAATGACAAGGCTGGTGCGACTCTGCCGGTCTGTTGGGACAGATAGCGATTGGTGCGCAATCCCACTCCGGAGGAACGTATGGGACACAAATCAGACCAGTTGGCGGTACTGATAAAATGCCATCGAACCAATTCACCCCATTGTCCTGGAAGCGTGCCCGACCAGGCTGAATTGAGGTGCAACCGCTCACGTAATAACAAGTAGCCTTGGGTGCGAATGCTGGTGGCCACCGTTCCCAAGGTCTCGTCTAGCGTATCCGTATCACTTGAAAACACAAGGACGGTCAGGTTGTGGTAGCCAAAAACCCGCTTGGCTGCCACGATATCTGTCAACGCATGGCGCGCGTCTTCTGCTGAAACAGCCCGTCCGGTATCGCGAACGACGCTTTCCTCGCCAGAAACAGCCTCACGAACGTAACTGAACAGTGATTTTTGCAGATTCAGGTGAAAGCGCTGAACATTTTTGATGTAGCGTTTGGCTGCCTCCTGATCCACAAAACGAAATACCTGGGACAGCGTCAATTCAGATGGGGCAGACAACACCGCGTCAAGCATGCCTGGAAACGTGGCACTCGGCCATCCCTTCACCGCCAGAGCCGCGGCGTAGCGTGCTTGCCCTACCCCCTCGAAACGCAGATGATCTCCCTGGATGACAACCCTGTCTTCCCCCAGCGCGGTATCCAGATAACCATCCAAAGGAAGCTCTGGCGCTCGTGTGCGGTGCATTGTCGGACTCGTCATTTCGTGAAGAAACCCTGTCAATGCAGCACCCTCCAGACGCTCCGGGCCCAGCTGCTGCAGGCCCCCAAGCCACTGGGACAACATTTCCTCGAACAGGGTGATACGCTTTTGCAGCACTTTCCCATCGTGCCGAAATGCATTTCCATGAAAAAGTTGATGAGAGGCTGTGCTCCACAAACGTTGGAACAAGCTTCCCTCTGACTCTCCGGAAGCCTGTGCCAGCGCACCAAAAAACCCATCTCTGGTTTCGTCGAGGGAAAAGAGAATGCTGACGAAATGCCGATTAGAAAAATGACGTTTGCTCTGCATCTTATGACGATGCAGCGCATCGATCGCAGCACTTCCAGGGTTTGCAAAGTTTCCATGGGGATAATCCAGGATTTCTCGGCGCAAAACAGTAGACCAGAGCGTAAAGCGATGATCCAGGCTGCGAAGTGCCAGCTCAAATGCATCGGCACCACGGTCAATGGCCTGTGATTCACAGCCTTCCACATTCATGCCCCGCATTAAAAAGCAGGCCAGCAGGCTACCGTCCTTGTTGAGTACGATTCCGGGGCGAATCAGAACAAGCCAGGGCAGAATTTCAGAAAGCCCGCGCGAACGCGAATCAAAACCGAACGCCATGCGCTTGAGGTTCAACATGGCATGGCCCTGCCAAATCCGATGGGGCGCTTGCCGCGAACTGTCCTGACGTGGGGCCATGGGTCGTAGCTGTCGGCCTGGCGATTGTATTTGACATAAATTTGGCGCGTGAAAGGATCATCCCGGGTGATGCGTCGAAGAATAAGATGGGCCAACAGGGCAATGGGTAGCCAGCCGAACATGTGCAAGTCACCTACCAGGGCAATGCTCAATGTGGCATTGACGATGGCAAAAGGCTTCTCGACGCCGGCAATCAACAGGGGTTCCACCAAGGATTGGTGTAATGGCGAAATGCGCTCTTGCTGCACCGGGTTCATAAACACCCCGGCATCGTAACCCCAGGAAACAAGGCTGTGATAATGCTGACTACGGACAACGCACAGGACATTCCCAGTAACCAACTGGCAATTCTCGCCACGATGCCCCCGGTTTCTGCGTACATGAACATGATGCCGATCATGATGGTGGCCACCACAGACAAGACGACGGCGACCTGACCTTTGAGGCTGCTTGCAACGGCACAAATGGGCCCTTCCCATGGCATTGGGGTGTAGAAGGCAAATGCTCCTGTAGAACTGGCGAACAGAGCCAGCGCCACACTACCAAGCAGAAGATCAGACTTGCTGCAATAAAGCCTGGGTCTGGTAGCTGCCATTTCGATATCCCTCCACCTGAATCATGTTTTCAATTTGGCGCACACCACCCATGCGCGACAGATGAATCACCCCATCAATGCAGCTTGCAATCTGGCGCGAAATAGCCTCAGAGGACCAGTCCACACCACATTGCATGATCATCTGCTCAAGGCGCCCGAGAGCATCGAAGGCGCTGTTGGCATGCAGCGTGCCCAAACAACCATCATGTCCTGTATTCATGGCCTGAATCAGGTCAAAAGCCTCGCCACCACGAACCTCCCCCACCACGATACGATCTGGGCGAAACCGCAAGGTCTGTCGCACCAGATCTCGAACCGTGACGGCGAGCGAAGCGTTAGCCTCAAATGACACATGATTTGGCAAATCCACGATCAGCTCACGCGTATCTTCAATGGTGATCAGCCTGTCAGCTGCTGGCATGACCCGAATCAATGCATTGAGAAACGTTGTTTTGCCCGTGCTGGTTCCACCGCTGACAATAATATTCATCCTGGAATTGACCCATTGCTGGAGTCTGCCGTGCACCATTTCAGGAACCCGGAAATTTTCATCCCACTCCAGGCTCGGTGCATTGCGATTCGGGATAGCGGTCAGGTACTCAGGCAAATAATCGGAGAGCGACTTGGTCACGCCAGCAAGCTTGCGAATGCAAAGCGCATGCCCCTGGGTGGCGATGGGCGAGAGTACGGCTGAAATTCTCATGTTGGAGAATGCAGCATCGAACAGGGTTTCTCCAGCGCGTTTTCCCACCTCGCGGTCCGTCATTGTTGCGAGAATTTGAATGACGTTGCGTGCGTCGTTACTGGAGAATCGACAGGTGGTTTTTTCTAGACGACCTTCGCGCTCAATCCAGACATTGTCCTCACCATTAACCATGACTTCGCGAATGGAAGGGTCGTCCAGCAAAGGCATCAGCCTGGAGAAGGCATCCTGAAGCATCATTGCCAGATGCTCGTTCATGTCGTTATTCATGACGAGGATGCTACCGTCGTTGGCACCTGCGACAGGCACAAACAACATCAGGATTTTAGGGTTTTAGGAAGTCTAAGCTGCAGTGTGATACTGGATGGAGGCGCGCCTTGCATGACACAGCAACTCATAGGCCACCGTGCCGGCGTGCTGGGCCACGGTGCTGACGGCCACCTGGCCACCCCATAGCTCAACGGGGGCACCAGGCTGGATGTGCGGCGCGTCGGTAAGGTCCACGGTAATCATGTCCATGGAAACGCGACCGATGAGCGGCACCAGTGTCCCTGAAACGGCCACAGGCGTGCCCTGGATGGCGCTGCGCGGATAACCATCTGCGTAGCCACATGGAATGACGCCTACCCGAGTGGGACGTGCCGCCCTGAACAGGCTGCCGTATCCCACTGCTTCGCCCGGTGCAATCGTGCGAATGACGGTCATTTCAGAGACCAGTCGCATTACGGGCTGCAGCGCTTCGCGCGGGGCAATACCAGGCACGCCAGGATCGATACCGTACAGCATCAGCCCCGGACGGGCCCAGTCGCCGTGCGCAGCAGGGTGTCCCAGGATGGCGCCTGAGTTGCACAAGCTAGTGGAAACGTCCAGCCCTTGTGTGGCTTCGCGAAATCGTCGCAGTGGCTCGTCGAGCACACTCTCGACAGGGTCGTCCGCATTGGCAAAGTGGGTCATGACGGTAATCTCTCCCACCTGCGCGTTGGCGCGCAGCCTTGCGTGAACGGCATGCAGCTCATCCGGCTGAAACCCCAGCCGGTGCATGCCGGTATCGACCTTGACCCATACCGGCGCGGGCACCGGAAAGGATGTGCGCTGCAGCGCTTCGACTTGCCAGAATGTGTGGACGACGGGAGTGAGGTGATGGGCTACCACCTCGTGCATCTCGTCGGCACTGAACACGCCTTCCAGCAACACGATAGGCCCCGTGATGCCCGCCTGGCGCAAACGGAGCGCCTCTTCCGTCGAGGCTACCGCAAAACCGTCTGCCACGTCCTGCAGGGCATGGGCACATGCCTCATCCCCGTGGCCATAGGCATTGGCCTTGATGACGGCCAATAGCCTTCCGCCGTGCAAACGCCGTGCCGTTTTGAAGTTATTGACCAGATGGTCGAGATGAATGTGGAAACGCGTGGGGCGAGCCATGTCGATCAAAGCACACAGTGAGCACACAGCAGTGCCCAAATATGCGCATAATAGCGGCTTTTTCCCTCCTCTGGCGGCTTTTCATGACCCCACCGGCCTTGTACAAGGCGCCATTCTGGCTGACCAATCGTCATGCCCAAACGCTTTACGGAGCCTTGTGGGTACCGGCAGAACGCCCCCGGTGGCGGCGCGAGCGCTGGAACAGTCCGGATGGGGATTTCATCGACATAGACCGCCTTGACGGCATGAATGAAGCGCCCACGCTGGTCATTTTTCATGGCCTGGAGGGCAGCACGGATTCCCGCTACGTTCGGATGCTGGCCATGAACGCATACCAGGCAGGATGGCACGTGGTTGCCCCCAATTTCAGGGGTTGCAGCGGAAGCATGAATATTTTGCCGCGCTCCTACTTCGCAGGGGACAGCACCGAAATCCAGTGGGTCCTGACGCGCGCCCGTGGCAGCCAAGGCCCAGCCACCCTTCATGCAGTGGGGGTCTCTCTGGGCGGCAATATGCTGCTTAAGTGGCTGGGAGAACAGGGTGAGCAGGCCGGAGCCCTGCTCACCAGCGCGGCTGCCGTCGCAGCACCCCTGGATTTGCACGCAGTGGGCGATCATCTGGCCCAGGGATTCAACCAGGTTTACACCAACCACTTTCTGACCACGCTCAAACAAAAGGCACGTGCAAAGTTCATTCAGTACCCAGGCCTGTTTGATCTTGATGCCACGCTCAAGGCCCGGAACCTGCGTGAGTTTGATGACCATTTCATCGCTCCCCTGCATGGCTTTGCCAATGTGGATGACTACTGGACCCGCTGTAGCAGCAAGCCCTGGCTGTCCCGCATCCGGGTTCCCACCCTGCTGCTTGCTGCCCGGGACGACCCCTTCATTCCCGAGTGGGTGCTGCCTCCGCAACAACAGTGTTCTGACCAGGTCACCCGGGATTTTCAGCCCCAGGGAGGACACGTGGGATTCGTCTCTGGCCGTTTTCCAGGTCAGGCAATCTGGATGCCACAACGGGTGATGCATTTTTTTCAGGACACGGCCGCCGGCTCATGATATTGACTTGGGCAGTTATGAGATAATCGCCGGTCAAAAATTCACTGCATCGCAAAAAACGGAGAGCGCATGAATTCCAGAAACCCATTCTCGATTCTCTTCGGAACCTTCTGCGCCTCATGCAGCCTCGCCCTGGCTCACTTTGCCCACGCTGCTGACGACTACGTCATCTATTCGCCACGCGTCACGCAAGGCGAGACTGAGGTGGAACTGCGCGGGTTCAACACGCGTGATGCCAACCCGGACATCAACCAGACCGGCATGTTTGGAGCGGCCATTGCCTACTCTCCCACGTCCTGGTGGAAGACCGAGCTCTACAACGGCCCCTTTGTCTACGGTCCTGCCATCGCAGGCACCAACTACAGCGGTTGGGAATGGGAAAACTTTTTTCAACTGGCGCCACATGGCACCTATTGGGCTGACATTGGTTTTCTGGCAGCCTATGTACGCAATAACCAGGCCGGAATTTCCAACTCGCTTGAGTTGGGACCACTGCTGGAAAAGGAAACCGAGGAAACCCTGCAACGGCTCAACCTGATCTGGGAAAAACAGGTAGGTATAGACCTGGTGGGCAAGTTCAATTTTCGCGCCACTTACATGGCCGGCTACAAACTGGAAGATGCTTTCGTCCCCGGCATTGAGGCCTACTACCGTCCGGCAGACAACGCCCACCAGTTGGGGCCTGGCTTCTCTGGTGAAATTCACGTAGGACATGAAAAAAATCTCGAGTACAGTTCAGCACTTCTGTACGGGCTCAATCAGGGTGCACCTGCCAGAACCTTTGTATTTCGGGTATCTTCAGTTTTTTGATCCAACCCCAGGAAACATAGCGTGATACCGCCCCGAGAGATTTTCAAGGCCTACGACATTCGTGGCCTCGTGGATAAAACCCTCACCGCTGCAGGCGTGGAAGCCATCGGGCAAGCCATCGGTTCAGCAGCGCGCGCACGGGGGATGACCCGCATTGCCATCGGCCGAGATGGCCGCCTGTCTGGCCCGGCATTAAGTGCCGCCCTCTCGGCAGGCATTCGCCTCAGCGGCGTGGATGTGGTGGACGTGGGCATGGTCACTACACCCATGCTGTATTTCGCGGCTCACGAGCTCGCCCAGTCTTCCGGAGTCATGGTCACAGGTTCGCACAATCCACCCGACTATAACGGACTGAAAATCGTACTGGGCGGAGACACACTCTCAGGTGACGCCATTTTGTCCCTGCATGAGCGCCTGCTGAAGGGTGAGCTGACCACCGGGCAGGGACAGTCCAGTACGGCTGACATCGCCGAGCGCTATATTGAACGTGTGGTCGGGGGAGTAACCCTGGGGCGCCCGATGAAGGTGGTTCTGGACTGTGGCAACGGCATTCCAGGCCGCTTTGCCCCGACCCTGTTCCGTCGTCTGGGTTGCACGGTGGTGGAGTTGTTCTGCGACGTGGATGGCCACTTCCCCAATCACCATCCCGATCCCTCGCAACCTGAAAACCTCAAGGATCTTCAAGCCGCGCTGGCCAAAGGTCAGGGTGAAGTCGGCCTGGCCTTTGACGGCGATGGGGACCGCCTGGGGGTTGTCACCCGCAACGGCCATGTCATTTTTCCGGACCGCCAGTTGATGCTGTTCGCCGCAGACGTGCTGTCGCGCAATCCGGGAGCGGAAATCATTTTTGACGTGAAATGCACCCGGAACCTGTTTCGCTGGATTCGCGATCATGGCGGCAAGCCCACCCTCTGGAAGACGGGACACTCGCTGATCAAAGCCAAAATGAAGGAAACCGGCGCTCTCCTGGCAGGCGAAATGAGCGGGCACACCTTCTTCAAGGAGCGCTGGTATGGTTTTGACGACGGACTCTACGCCGGCGCACGGCTTCTTGAAATCCTGAGCCGGGTTGCCGACGTGGATGGATCCCTCAACGAATTACCCGATGCCGTCACGACGCCCGAGCTCCAGATACGGCTGAGTGAAGGGGAAAATTTTTCCGTCATTGCGGAGCTGCAACGCTCAGGACGATTTGAAGGTGCCGAGGACATCATCACCCTTGATGGGGTTCGCGTGGAATATGCCGATGGCTTTGGCCTGGCGCGTTCCAGCAACACCACGCCGGTGATCGTGATGCGATTTGAGGCGGATACTCAGGAAGCACTGCAACGCATCCAGCAGGACTTCAAACGGCAGATCCTGAAAATCAAACCAGACGCTGTCCTGCCTTACTGATCCACCCTTGCAAGCAGGCAAACGGCCTGGGCGGCGATACCCTCGCCACGGCCGGTAAACCCCAGCCCTTCGGTGGTGGTTGCCTTGATGTTGATGGCTGTTGCAGGAACTTCCAGATCTGAGGCCAGGTGGGCCACCATCGCGGCAATGTAGGGCGCCATGCGAGGCGCCTGCGCGATGATGGTGGCATCCACATTGACCGGCGTGAATCCGGCTGTACGGACCAGTGCCGCGACATGACGCAGCAACACCCTGCTGTCTGCATTCTTGTATGTCGCATCATGGTCCGGAAAGTGACGACCAATGTCGCCCAATGCAGCCGCGCCAAGCAGGGCATCACAGATGGCATGCAGCAGGACGTCCGCATCTGAATGTCCTTCCAGTCCCAGCGCGTAGGGAATGTCAACGCCTCCTATGATGAGGCGACGTCCCGGAACCAACGCATGAACGTCAAAACCATGACCAATTCTCATGGTGTCTCCTGAAGCGTTTTCCTGGCGGTGAGAACTCCCTCTGCCAGCAGCAAATCGTTGGGATAAGTCACCTTGATGTTGGTGGACTCCCCCATAACCAGCAATGGCGCATAACCCATGGCCTCCATGGCAGAAGACTCGTCGGTATGGGAACGGAACTGTCTCAGGGCCTGATGCAAGAGGCCATAGCGAAACATCTGCGGCGTCTGGGCAGCCCACAATGCATCGCGACTCACGGTTTCAAAAACATGGCCGTTGTCATCCTGACGCTTGAGGGTATCTGCCACCGGTACCGCAAGCAGTCCTCCCACCGCGTCAGCCATCACGGTATCCAGCAAACGCACCAATGCGATGCGCGACAGGCATGGACGCGCCGCATCGTGAACCAGCACCCAATCGTGAGGACCCAGCTCAGAATGCAACGCATCGAGTGCATTCAATACGGTGTCGGCCCGGGTTTCACCTGCATTGGCGAGCGGGCGAACGCGCCCTTGCCATTGGTTCCAAGCCAGCTCGTCGTATTGTCCGGAAGCGAGCACCACGTATACTGTTTCCACTCGGGGATCCTGCAGCAGGGAGTGGATTGCATGAACCAGCAGCATCTGCCCGCAGAGCAGGGTAAACTGCTTGGGGCGTCCGGTTCCAAAACGGGTTCCAAACCCGCCTGCCGGTAGAATGGCAACACAGCGATTCATCATTCAATGACCTTGATCCACTTCTGAACGGATGGTAACACAGCGACCTCACCGCACACTTGGGCACCTTGTTCTGCGATTCCTGCTCAATGGCCCTGAACGGGTTTTTATAGCGGCTCTGACCTTGATGGTCCTGGTCGTGTTGTGGTCCTATCAACGCACGGTAGACCGCGATGGTGCCGCAATTCTTTCCCAGGCGCCCATCCTCCATCCTGTTATCACGCTGGAGGGCATGGGCGAACTGGTGGTGGCCACCCGCCTGGGTCCGACCACCTATCTCACCCAGCCTGATGGCCGCACGGTAGGCCTTGAACATGATCTGGCCCTCAAATTTGGCGAGTACCTGGGAAAGCCCGTACGCTTTCTGGTGCTGGACAACATGAACCAGGTTCTGGAAGCAGTTCGCTCACACCGCGCGCACATGGCAGCTGCTGCAGTGCACGTTTCCCCACAGCTCAAAACGCAATTCGACTTCACTTTACCCTATCAGCAAAGCCGCCCCCAGGTGGTATTCAACGCCTCCTTGACCCCCGCCCCTGCAACACCAGCGGATCTCGTAGGAAAAAGGCTGGGAGTCGTTCCTGACCCGGTTCATCTGGAAATTCTGAAGCAGCTCAAGTCACGGTTTCCGGGCTTGACCTGGCAGGAGTTTCCTCATGGCGATCTGGACCTTGATCTGCTGCAAAAGGTATTTGAAGGCACTATCCATTACGCCATCAGCGATTCCAATACCATTGCCATCGCCCAAAACTACTACCCCGACCTGACAGTTGCTTTTGACCTTGGAACTGACGAGCCCATTGCATGGGCTTTTCCGCATGATGCCGATATTCCGCTCTATAAGGCCGCACGCGACTATCTGGCAAGCCTGGACCGCTCGGGAGGATTATCACGCGCCGTTGAACGCTATTATGGACACATCAATGCGCTCGATCACGAGGATGCCAGTACCTTTTTACAAAAAATCGTGTCCCGCCTGCCGCGCTTCTCGGAGAATTTCAAACGCGCACAAGATGTCAGCAGCCTGGACTGGCGCCTTCTTGCCGCCATTGCCTATCAGGAGTCGCGCTGGGACAACGATGCCGTCTCTCCGACCGGTGTACGCGGCATCATGATGCTGACGGCGGATACGGCAGACCGTCTGCACGTCAGCAACCGGATGGATCCCAACCAGGCCATTCCTGGCGCCGCGCGCTATCTGCAGCAACTGAAGGAGATGATTCCGCCGCGCATCGCCGAACCGGATCGTACCTGGCTTGCCCTGGCGGCCTATAACGTGGGTTTTGCCCATCTGGAGGATGCAAGAATCCTGGCACAACGCAACAAGCTCAATCCGGATTCGTGGAACGACATCAAAAAGATGTTGCCTCTGCTCAGCCTGCCCGCGGTTTACGAAACCACCAAATCAGGATTTGCGCGCGGCGGCGAGCCCGTCAATTTCGTGGAAAATATCCGCGGCTACTACGACATCCTGGTGCGCTTTGAAAAACCACACCGCACCATGGCAGGCATGATGAGTGGCTTACCCCGCCTCATCAGCCCCTAGGCAGACCTGCGCCCGATGACGGTAGCACCGCCCATGTAAGGTTGCAATACAGCAGGGACGCCTACAGTGCCATCCGCATTCTGGTAGTTTTCCAGAACGGCGACCATTGCCCGGCCCACGGCCACACCTGATCCATTGAGGGTATGCACCAGTTCCGGTTTGTTCTTTTCATTGCGAAAGCGCGCCTGCATGCGCCGCGCCTGAAAAGCCTCGCAATTGCTGCAGGATGAAATTTCACGGAATGTGTTCTGCGCAGGCAGCCAGACTTCGATGTCATAGGTCTTGCTTGATCCCGCACCCATGTCGCCCGTGCACAATACGATGACACGGTAGGGCAGTCCCAACAATTGCAGTATCTTTTCGGCATGGCCCGTCAACTCTTCCAATGCCGCGTAGGAGTGCTGGGGATGGACGATCTGCACCAACTCGACCTTGTCGAATTGATGCTGACGAATCAGCCCGCGCACATCCTTGCCGTACGAGCCCGCCTCTGAACGAAAACAGGGGGTATGCGCCGTCAGCCGCATGGGCAGGTCTGCCTCCTGCAGGATGACATCGCGCACCACGTTGGTAAGCGGAACCTCGGCGGTGGGAATCAGATAATATTTGCCCTGCTCACCTCGCGGAACCGAAAACAGGTCGGCTTCAAATTTGGGAAGTTGTCCTGTGCCGCGCAGGGTCTCTGCGTTGACCATGTAGGGCACATACATTTCGGTATAACCATGGTCACGGATATGCGTGTCGAGCATGAACTGAGCCAGGGCACGATGCAATCGCGAAAGGTCGCCTTTCAGGATTGAAAAACGTGCTCCGGAGAGTTTACTGGCCGTTTCAAAGTCCAGCAGTCCCAACCCTTCTCCCAGTGCCACATGGTCCCTGACCTCAAAATCGAAGGTGCGTGGCGTTCCAAATCGACGCACTTCGATGTTATCGGACTCGGATTTTCCCACAGGCACCGAGGTATGCGGCAGGTTCGGAAAATCCAGCAAAAACGCTTCCAGCCTGGCCTGGACATCATTCAGGCTGGCCTCATCCGCTGAGAGGGCCTCGTTGATCCTGGCCACTTCCTGCATCTGCACATGGGTATCTTCGCCCTTTGCCTTGGACTGGCCAATAGCCTTAGAGGCCTGATTGCGCTCTGACTGCAGGGTTTGGGTACGCACCTGAATGTGTTTGCGCTCCTCTTCCATGGCACGAAAACGTTCCGCGTCAAACTTGAAGCCGCGAGTGGCGAGGCGTGCTTCAACCTGATCCAGATCCGTACGCAATAATTGTATGTCCAACATAAGGAAGATCCTCTCAAACAGGGGTCTAGCGCGACGTGGGCCGACGTTCCAGCAATGCTTGCGCCAGCGTCCCGCTGTCCACATATTCCAGTTCACCGCCCACGGGTACGCCCCGCGCGATGCGGGTGACCCGAAGGCCCTTGGGGCGCAGCAATTCGCTGATGGCATGCGCAGTGGCTTCGCCTTCAGCGGTAAAATTGGTAGCCAGGATGACTTCTTCTGTTACACCGTCAGTGGCGCGGTCCAGTAGCCTGTCCAGCCTGATTTCCTGCGGCCCGATGCCATCCAGTGGCGATAGGCGGCCCATGAGCACGAAATACATTCCCCGGTAGGCATGGGTCTGCTCCATCATGAGCAGATCGGCAGGTGTTTCGATGACGCATAACAAATGCGCATCCCGCCTCTCGGAATTGCACAATTCGCACAGGGGGGCTTCGGTGAAATTGTTGCACTGAACGCAATGCTGTATGGTTTGCAGCGCTTCGGATAGCGCCTGAACCAGGACTCCTGCTCCGACACGGTCACGTTGCATCAGGTGAAAGGCCATGCGCTGTGCAGACTTTGGTCCGACACCAGGCAAACAACGCAGTGCCTCTATGAGGGTTTCGAGTCGCGAAGGGGTGGTCACACTCACAACCAGTTCAGAAGGGCAGCTTGAGTCCCGGAGGCAGTCCCATGCCCGCCGTGAAACCACCCATGCGCTCCTGCGTGGCCGCTTCGACCTGGCGATGAGCGTCTTTCAGCGCAACTACCAGCAAGTCTTCCAACATGTCCTTGTCATCCATGACCGAGGCGTCGATGCTGACCCGCTTGACGTCGTGATCACAGGTAACCACCACCTTGACCATCCCCGACCCCGCCTGACCTTCGACCTCACGCTGCGCCAGCTCAGTCTGGGCGCGGCGCATGTTTTCCTGCATCTGTTGGGCCTGTTTCATCAGGCCGGACAACCCACCTTTCATCATCAATGTTCTCCCTGATCCCGCTCGTGTTTGGGTTTTATGGTGGATTCTACCAGTTTGCCCCCTAAAGTCCCCACCACGGTTTGCACGAAAGGATCGTTGCGAATGGCCTCCGCAGCCTCCTGCAGGGTTGCGGCACGGACCTTATCTTCAATGGCGGCAACGCTCTTGCCAACGCTCTCTCCAATATCGATCGAGATCCTGATGTCTGTGTCGAGCAAAGCCTCCAACGCAGTGCGCAGCTTTTCTTTGTAGGACATCAGATGTCTGTGAGCCGGCTCGAGCAACAGTACCAGCGTTCCCTCTGCATAGCGCACCAGCTCAGAGTACCGTGCCAGCTCGAAGACCATGCCGGCCCCCGACAAACGACGCACCAGACCTGGCCAATCTCCCAGCGCTGGGGGTGCCTCTTTCTCGGTTACAGCGCTGACCCGAGCGACCGGAATTGTCGGCACTGGTGTTGCAGGCTCTGGCTTGGCCGCCTTGGGCAAAACCGGCATGGGCTGTGGTTGCGCAGAGGCAACCGGCTGGAATGCCAGCATGCGCAGCAATGCCATCCTGAATCCGGCTGCATCGTCTGGCGCGAGGGGCAGATCCTTACGGCTTTGCACGGCAATCTGATACAACAGTTGAAG
>JAJZHC010000169.1 GCA_021804705.1 Pseudomonadota bacterium | reverse complement strand
GGGACCTGAGCTGGTCCTGCTGGGCACCGGCGCCGTGTTCCGCTTTCCCCGTCCCGTACTAACCCGTAGCCTCGTGGATGCCGGCATCGGCGTCGAAGTCATGGATACGCAGGCGGCCTGTCGCACCTACACCGTTTTGGCAAGCGAAGGACGGCGCGTGGTCGCTGCCCTGCTGATCCCCTAAATCTCGGCCAGTACCCGCAGGTGCTCGGTGACGCTACGCCCCAGCGCGTCGGTGTTGTAACCCCCTTCCAGCGTGGAGACCAGCGCTCCGCCACAATGGCGCTGGGCAAGCGCCATCATTTGCTGGGTCACCCAGGCATAATCCGCTTCTACCAGACGCAAATGCGCCAATGGGTCTTCCCGGTGCGCATCAAAGCCAGCAGAAATAAGAATCAGTTGTGGCGCAAAGGCGTCGAAAGCCGGAATGCAACGCGTACTGATGGCTTCTCGAAACCCTGAACCGTCCGTACCAGCGCGCAACGGAATGTTGATGATATGATCACTGACGGTATCCGCTCCCTGGTAGGGATAGAATGGATGCTGGAAAGTGGAGCAGAACAGCACGCGTGGCTCGTTCCTGAAGATGTTTTCCGTACCATTGCCATGATGGACGTCGAAATCCAGGATGGCCACCCGCTCCAGTCCATAACGCTCGATGGCATGTGCTGCCGCGGCCGCGATCGTATTGAAAAAACAGAATCCCATCGGCCGGTCGCGTTCGGCGTGATGGCCCGGCGGGCGAACGCCACAAAAAGCATTTTGTGCCTTGCCCTGCATAACGAGATCCACCCCCATGATGGCCGCCCCCACGGCGCCCAAGGCAGCAGACAGCGTGTAGGGATTCATAGCCGTATCCGGATCCAGATGCACAATGCCGCGTTTGGGGGCCGCGGCAAACAGATTTTCCACGTGGGTTGCAGAATGCACCCGTTCCAGGTGCTGACGCAGCGCCGGAGAAGCCTCAACATGCTGAAGATAGGGCATCAGCCCGCCCGCAATCAGACGATCATTGATCGCGCCAAGACGCGCCGGGCTTTCCGGATGAAACTCCCCCATGTCGTGTTTGACACAATCATTGTGGGTGATGAACGCCGTGTGTACCATTTTGCTGTTCTCTCATGCTTATCGTTCTAAACTGACGCCTCCATGAAGCCCCATTATCTGTCGCCCTTCTTCGCACCGCAATCCATTGCCATCGTCGGCGCCAGTAATCACTCCGACTCCGTGGGTGGGCAGGTACTGCGCAACCTCCTCGCCAGCGGTTATCGCGGCACCCTCTATCCTGTCAACCTGCATGATGCCCAGATTCAAGGACTGCGCGCCTATTCCCGGTTGTCGGATATTGGGGTTGCAGTTGATCTCGTGATGTTGGCCACCCCGGCAGCCACCATACCCGACCTGGTGGACCAGTGTGGCGCGCTAGGTTTGGGTTCGGTCATCGTACTCTCCACAGGGTTCAGCGAATCCGGTCCAGCAGGGGCCCAGTTGGAAGCAGCCATGCTGGCGCGTGCGCGGCAGCACCACATTCGCATACTCGGACCCAACTGCCTCGGCGTCATGCGCCCGGCCATCGGTCTCACCCTTCCTTTCGTCAAAGCCGGTGGAGTCGCCCTGGTATCCCAATCCACCGCACTCACAAGCGGCATTCTGGACTGGGCCTCCGGCAATGAAATCGGCTTCTCCACCGTGGTCTCGGTGGGCAACTCGGCTGACATCGATTTTGCCGAAATCATCGATTTTCTGGTATCCGACATCCAGACCCAAAGCATCCTGATGTTCATCGAGACCATTCGCGACCCGCGCCACTTCATGAGCACCCTGCGCGAGGCAGCACGCGTCAAACCCGTCATCGTTCTCAAAGCTGATCGCTGGGGCCAGATTTGGGGACAGACCCCAATGGGGGGGCTGTCCCCAAATCGGCCAAACCTGCCCGAGCAAAGCGATGCCATTTTTGATGCGGCCCTGCGCCGCGCAGGGGTGGTTCGGGTTCGCAGCATGACCCAATTATTCTCCGCTGCGCGCGCCTGTTCCGTGCGTTACCGCAAGAGCGGGCCGCGTCTTGCCATCATCTCCAATGGCCAAGGCCCGGGAGCACTGGCAGCTGACCATGCATACGACAATCGCATTCCGCTGGCGCGCCTGTCCGCCGACACGCTGACCCATCTGACCAGTCTCATGCCGGCGCGGTGGGATGGCAGCAATCCACTGGATCTTGGCAATGCTGCCGGGGCGCTCCAGTACCGCAAGGTGATCCAGGCCATCCTGGCGGATCCGGGGGTAGACTGTGTACTGGTCATGCTCTGCCCCCAGATACGCGCAGAAGCCTCTGAAACTGCAGAGGAACTGGCGCAGCTGGCACGAACCACCAGCAAACCCCTCATGGCCTGCTGGATGGGGGATCGCAACGTGGTGCGCGGACGAACCCTGCTCTCGGCAGCACAGGTGCCCAATTTCCGCACGCCAGAATCTGCGGTGGACGCCATGCATTACGTGGCCTTGTATCACCGCAACCAGCAGATGCTGTTTCAAACGCCACCGCCTTCGACTGATGAGCAATCACCCCAGCTGCCCCAAGCGAAAGCCATCCTGCAGCAAACCCTGGCAACGGGCACGCTATCCCTTTCAGAAGGCAACGTTGAAAAGCTGTTCGCCGCGTTTCATCTGTCCTACCGTGCCGGTATCCGTCCGCCACTGCTGTTGGGACGCACCATGGATCAACGTCCGGTCAGCATGGGACTGGTACGCGACCCCACCCTGGGCCCTGCCCTGTTTTTGGGCCCTGCCGGAATTGCTGGCGAACTGCCCAGGGCCATGACCTACGCTTTACCGCCACTCAATGGTTTCCTGGCCCAGGAACTGATTGAACGCAGCACCGTGGCCCCCCTGCTTGCCGAACATGGTGCCTCCAGGGCCATCCATCACGAGGGCCTGGTCGCTTTGCTGCTGCGACTTTCAGAAATGGCTTGCGAGCTGCCCGAGGTGAACGAAATCCGCCTCGATGCCTGGCTGTCTCCGGACGAGCCCGTGTTGATTACGCATGCCGAAGTGCGCTTGTCGGACGAGACGCCCCCCAAAAATCGTTATGGACACATGGCGGTTCACCCGTACCCGGTGGATCTGATACGGCACATTACGCTCAAGGACGGCAGCGCCATCACCTTGCGCCCTATTCGCCCCGAGGACGCCGAAATGGAACAGGCCTTCGTCAAATCCCTGTCTGAAGACACACGCTACTTCCGTTTCATGGATGCGCTGCGCGAGCTGCCCAGATCCTTGCTTGTGCGCTTCACCCAACTGGACTACCAGCGTGAAATGGCCATCATTGCCCTCACCGGTACCGGCGATTCGGAGCAACAAATTGCAGTGGCGCGTTACACCACCAATCCTGACGGCGAATCCTGCGAGTTTGCCGTGGTGATTGCAGATGCATGGCAGGG
>JAJZHC010000168.1 GCA_021804705.1 Pseudomonadota bacterium | reverse complement strand
TCCAGAACGCGTGCCTCGTGACCCGAGACGATGGCTGTATGCGCGCCGCTCCGGGCGGCGCGTTTGGCCGCCGTGACTTTGGTGATCATGCCACCTCGGCCCACGCTGCTGCCCACGCCCCCCGCCATTTCTTCCAGATGCGGATCACCCGCCTGCGCATTTTCCACTAGTTGTGCTGCCGGATCGCGACGGGGGTCGGCAGTGAAAAGTCCCGGCTGGTCGGTGAGGATGATCAGGCCATCGGCCTCGATGAGGTTGGTGACGAGTGCACCCAGGGTGTCGTTGTCCCCCACGCGAATTTCGTCGGTGGCCACCGTGTCATTTTCGTTGATGATGGGAACGACATCCAACTGCAGCAGGGTTCGCAGCGTAGAACGGGCATTAAGGTAGCGTGTGCGCGCAGCCAGATCCTCGTGGGTCAGCAGGATTTGCGCGGTACGGATGTGGTGTTCGGCAAAGCACGATTCCCATACCTGGGCCAGGCCCATTTGTCCCACGGCGGCAGCGGCTTGCAGCATGTGCAGGGCCTTGGGGCGCTCCTGTAATCCCAGGCGCTTCATACCCTCGGCCACGGCGCCCGATGAGACCAGCACGATTTCCTTATGCTGCTGTCGCAGTTGCGCGATCTGCGCCACCCAACCCGCGATGGCCGCGCGATCCAGTCCCCGGCCCTCGTCGGTGAGCAGGCTGCTGCCGATCTTGATGACCAGGCGTCGGGCATCGCGAACAAACGAGCTCACGCGTCTTCCTCCGGGAGGGGCTCCTCCGTGGCGGCCGGTTCCGGAGAGCGTGACGCCTCGATGGAAGTCATGATGGCGTAGCAGACTTCGCGACAACCCTGGCCAGTGAGGGCGGAAATCTCGAAAATTTTCGCCTCCGGCCCCAGGTCGTTTTCAAACAGGGCGCGCACCGCCTTCAGCCCTTCGGCATCCAGCATGTCGGCCTTGTTGAGGATGATCCAGCGCGGCTTTTGGTATAGGGCTTCGTCGTATTTGCGCAACTCGGTCACCAGGGCATGTGCCTGGCCCAGAATGTCCACCGATTCGTCCAGCGGCGCGCAGTCGATGATGTGCAGCAACAGGCGTGTGCGTGCCAGGTGGCGCAAAAACTGGTGCCCCAGGCCGGCCCCTTCGGCTGCACCCTCGATCAGCCCTGGAATGTCGGCGATGACAAAGCTGCGGGCATCGTCCACACGCACCACACCCAGGTTGGGGTGCAGGGTGGTGAACGGGTAGTCGGCCACCTTGGGGCGTGCTGCAGAAACCGCGCGAATGAAGGTGGATTTTCCGGCATTGGGGTAGCCCAGCAGACCCACGTCAGCCAGTACCTTGAGTTCCAGGTGAAGTTCCAGCGATTCACCCGGTTCACCCCGGGTAAACTGGCGCGGGGTACGATTGGTGCTGGATTTGAAGTGGAGGTTGCCCAAGCCGCCGTTGCCGCCGCGGGCCAGGAGCGCTTTTTCTTCGTGGTGGGTGAGGTCTGCCACGCGCGCACCGGTCTCCGAGTTGCTGATGAGGGTGCCCACCGGCACGCGCAGAAAGATGTCGTCCGCGCCTTTGCCGTTGCAGTCCGAGCCCCGTCCCTGTTCGCCATTGCGGGCACGGTGAATGCGCGCAAAGCGATAGTCCACCAAGGTATTGATGTTGCGGTCCGCCACGGCCCAGATGCTGCCGCCCCGACCACCGTCGCCGCCATCAGGCCCACCCTTGGGGATGAATTTCTCCCGGCGAAAGCTGGCCGAACCATCGCCTCCCTTGCCGGCGTGGACTTGAATATTGGCTTCGTCAATGAACTTCATAAAATAAAAAAGCCCTATCGTTTGATAGGGCTTTCCTGGAAAAGGGTTGAGCCCTTAAGCCGCTTGGGTAACAGGTTCGATCACGACGATCTTGTCCTGCAGCGCGCCCTTGGTGCGGAAAGCAACGCGACCCTCGACCTTGGCAAATAAGGTGTGGTCCTTGCCCATGCCGACGTTGGTACCGGGATGAATGCGGGTGCCGCGCTGGCGAACGATGATGCTGCCAGCCGTGACCAGCTGACCACCATAGGCCTTGACGCCCAGTCGTTTCGATTCGGAATCGCGTCCGTTGCGGGAACTACCGCCCGCCTTTTTATGTGCCATGGCTTAACCTCAACCTGCTGTAATGGTGTCGATTTGAACTTCAGTGAACCCCTGACGGTGTCCCTGATGCTTTTGATAGTGCTTGCGGCGGCGCATCTTGAAGATCTTTACCTTGTCGTGCCGGCCATGGGCCAGAACGGTGGCAACGACCTTGGCGCCATCCACCAGCGGACGGCCAAAGGTGATGGCATCGCCGTCGGCGACCATCAGCACCTGGTCCAGATTGACCTGGGCACCCACTTCCGCGGGAATGAGTTCGATTTTCAGTTTTTCGCCGGATTGGACGCGATATTGCTTCCCCCCGGTTTTAATCACAGCGTACATGACGACGCTCCCTACTTGTTCGGATCAATGAATCCGCGACTATACCTTTTTTTCGGTACCGTTGTCAAAACCAATCAACAAGTTAGGGCAAAAGGCGTTGCTGCGTTGACAGAAGCAGGTGGCAATCCCTACCATTAGCGCAAAGCGCAGTTCCACGACACAAGGCATTGACCCGTGAGTTTTGACCCAATCCGTCGACTGATCGAAGACGACATGGTGGCTGTAGACCGTGTCATCCGGCAACAGCTTTATTCAGATGTGGCGCTGGTCCGGCAGGTATCCGAGTACATCATTCATAGCGGCGGCAAACGGCTGCGCCCGGTGCTGACGATCCTGGCTGCAAAGGCCCTGGGCTACGGCGGGCACCATCACCATACCCTGGCGGCCGTGGTGGAATTCATCCATACCGCTACATTGCTGCATGACGATGTGGTGGACAAATCAGAAATGCGGCGCGGCAAGAAAACCGCCAACGAGCTCTTTGGCAACGCAGCCAGTGTCCTGGTGGGCGATTTTGTCTATTCCCGGGCCTTTCAGATGATGGTGTCGGTGGACAGCATGCGGGTGATGCAGGTGCTCGCCGATGCCACCAACGTGATTGCCGAAGGCGAAGTGTTGCAGTTGCTCAATTGCCACGATGCCAACGTGGACGAATCGCGGTATCTGCAGGTCATCCGCTTCAAGACGGCCAAACTCTTTGAGGCGGCGGCCCGGCTGGGGGGCATCCTGGCAGGTGCGCCGGAGGCTACGCAAGAGGCCATGGCCACTTTTGGGGCGCGCCTGGGTACGGCCTTCCAGATTATCGACGACGTGCTGGATTATTCCGGTGACCTGTCCATAACCGGAAAAAACCTCGGGGATGACCTTGCTGAAGGGAAAGCCACCCTGCCTCTGATTTTCGTCATGCGCGAGGGCAAGGCAGAGGACGCAGCCGTGATCCGCCACGCCATCGAGGCAGGGGCCGTGGAAGAAATGGCGACCGTGGTGCGCATCATCCAGAACACTGGCGCGCTCGATTAT
>JAJZHC010000167.1 GCA_021804705.1 Pseudomonadota bacterium | reverse complement strand
AGGCGTGCTGATGGCCTGGCTGGGTGGCGTGGGGGCCACTACCTGCGGGGGCGGCACCACTGCAGGCATGGGCGTTGCCGGGGCTGCTGCTGCGGGGTGGGGTCTCGGGGGCTGGGGTGCGGGCGGAGGCAGTTCGGGTAGCAGGGTCACTTCGAAGGCGGGGGGGCGCGTCTGCCCGGTGTGCGGTGTAAGGCCGCTCACCAACGCATAAAACAGCCCCACGTGCAGGGCCAGGACCAGCAGGACACCTACCCAGCGCTGTTGGGCATTGCCCTGACGTGCTGCATCGTTCATCCGGGCATTATACGCACAAGCGCACGAGGACCTGAACGGCCCTGCCCGGAGGCCGTCGAAAACTTGCAGAAGCAGTTGCTTTACCGCTATAATGCCCGGCTTTCCCGATGACATTAGAGTTTTGGAGAATCGCATGGTAGCAACCGCCGCCCAAAAAGCGCAGATCATGAGCGAATATCAGCGCGCCCCGAAGGACACCGGGTCACCCGAAGTCCAGATCGCCCTTTTGACCGGACGCATCAATGAGCTGACCGGGCATTTCAAGATTCATGTGAAAGATCACCATTCCCGCCGCGGCCTGCTGAAGCTTGTCAGCCAGCGACGCAGCCTGCTCGACTACCTCAAGCGCAAGAATGTTGACGGCTATCGTCAACTGATCGGGCGCCTGGGTATTCGCAAGTAACACCGGGGAAATTTTCCCCATGGAATATCCGCGCGGTGTGGTCCCCAACGATCGCACCGCGTTTTCTTTTATGTGACCCTTGCCTTAAATGAGGACTTTCGCGTGAATCCGATTCGTAAAACTTTTCAACTGGGACGGCATCAGGTCACTATCGAGACGGGCGAAATTGCCCGCCAAGCCGACGGCGCCGTCATGGTGACCATGGAAGACACCGTGGTGCTGGTCACCTGTGTGGCCCAAAAATCAGCCAAGCCTGGCCAGGACTTTTTCCCGCTGACGGTGGATTACCAGGAACGCTTCTATGCCGGTGGTCGCATCCCCGGTGGCTTCTTCAAGCGTGAAGGGCGCCCCACCGAGAAAGAAACCCTCACTTCCCGCCTCATCGACCGTCCCCTGCGCCCCCTGTTCCCCGAAGGTTTCTACAACGAAATCCAGATCATCGCCACGGTGATGTCCAGCAACAATGAAATCGATTCGGACATTCCTGCCATGATCGGCGCTTCGGCTGCCGTGGCTCTCGCCGGCGTACCCTTCGACGGCCCCATCGGGGCTGCGCGCGTGGGTTATGCCAATGGCGAATACATTCTCAACCCCACTGCCACCGAACTGACCACTTCGCAGATGAACCTGGTGGTGGCCGGTACCAGCGAAGCCGTGCTGATGGTGGAATCCGAAGCCAGCGAACTGCCCGAAGACGTCATGCTGGGTGCCGTGGTCTTTGGTCACCAGCAAATGCAGGTGGCCATCGACGCTATCAATGCGCTGGCTGATGAAGCCGGTAAGGATGCCTGGGACTGGCAGGCCCCCGTCAAGGATGAGGCCCTGATTGCACGTATCAACGAGATTGCGCTCACCGACCTCAAGGCTGCCTACAGCATTCGCGCCAAGCAGGAACGTACCGTGCGCGTGGGTGAAATCCGCAAGAAGGTGCTGGAAGCGGTGTTGCCAACTGATGCCACGCCCGACGTGCAGAACCATATCAAAAACCTGTTCGGCGACCTCGAGGCGCGCCTCGTGCGCACCCAGATCCTGGATGGCGAACTGCGCATTGACGGACGCGACACCCGCACCGTGCGCCCCATCACCATTCGTGTTGGCGTGTTGCCGCGCACCCACGGTTCTGCCCTGTTCACGCGTGGCGAAACCCAGGCCCTGGTGGTTGCCACGCTGGGTACCGGTCGCGACGAGCAGATCATTGATGCGCTGCAGGGCGAGTACAAAGACCGCTTCATGTTGCATTACAACTTCCCGCCCTATTCCACAGGCGAAACCGGACGCGTGGGCAGCCCCAAGCGTCGTGAAATCGGCCATGGCCGTCTCGCCAAGCGGGCCCTCGTGGCCACGTTGCCCACTCCGGAAGAGTTTGGTTACACCCTGCGCGTGGTTTCTGAAATCACCGAGTCCAACGGTTCCAGCTCCATGGCGTCGGTTTGTGGCGGCTCGTTGGCCCTGATGGACGCAGGCGTCCCGGTCAAGGCGCATACCGCGGGTGTGGCCATGGGCCTCATCAAGGAAGGCAACCGCTTTGCAGTACTCACCGACATCCTGGGGGATGAAGACCACCTGGGCGACATGGACTTCAAGGTGGCCGGCACCGATCGTGGCGTCACCGCGCTGCAGATGGACATCAAGATCACCGGCATCACCAAGGAAATCATGCAGGTGGCCCTGGCCCAGGCCAAGGAAGCGCGCATGCACATCCTTGGCATCATGAAGCAGGCCGTACCCGATTCGCGTCAGGAACTGTCCACCTTCGCCCCGCGCATCATCACCATCAAGATCAACCCGGAAAAAATCCGCGACGTGATTGGCAAGGGCGGTGCCGTGATTCGCGCCCTGACGGAAGAGACGGGCACCACCATCGATATCCAGGACGACGGCACCGTCAACATTGCCTGCCTCAGTTCTGAAGCGGGCGCGCTGGCCAGGAAGCGCATCGAAGAGCTGACGGCCAACGTGGAAGTGGGCAAGGTTTACGAGGGCACCGTGCTGAAGTTGCTGGATTTTGGCGCCATCGTCAGTGTTCTGCCGGGTCGCGACGGCCTGTTGCACATTTCGCAGATTGCCAACGAGCGGGTCAACGCCGTGGCGGATCACCTCAAGGAAGGCCAGCAGGTCAAGGTCAAGGTGCTGGAGGCCGACGAAAAAGGCCGCTTGCGCCTGAGCATGAAGGCCTTGCTGGAACCGGCTGCTACCGAACAGCCTGCACAGCAATAAGCCCCCGATTGGTGCATTTCAGCCAGAATCTGGTTGAAATGCACCACCAGCGGCCATGATGGCAACGGCCCCGATTGGGGCCGTTGCCACAAAAAAAAGCCGGATTCTGTTTAAGAATCCGGCAACTAGATCCACAATAGGAGGCATCCACATCAACCCGCTTGATCCTCGAAGGGAATATAGAGCATTTATCATGCCAGTCAGGATTGCGCGTCTTCCAGCCGGATGCGGTACTTTTCCATGCGGTAGCGCAAGGTCATGCGGGTAATGCCCAGGCGTCGCGCCGCTTCAGAGATGTTGCCCCCGCTCTCCGTCAGGGCCTGCTGAATCAGGGTCCGTTCGGCATCCCCCAGCGTTACGCCACGCCAGCCCTCCGGGAAGGCCTGGACATCACCCTGGGGGCTGGCAGGAAGTGCAAAGGCCACCGCCGTCAGCGGTGCGCCCCCCGAGAGCAGGACAGCGCGCTCCGTCAGATGCTTGAGCTCCCGGACGTTTCCCGGCCAGGCGTAGGTTGCAAGGGCTTCCAGGGCATCCTCGCCAAAACGGGGAGGG
>JAJZHC010000166.1 GCA_021804705.1 Pseudomonadota bacterium | reverse complement strand
ATCGGGATTTGCCTTCACCAGGATTTGCCGCACATGAAACTGGGTGATGGGGGCCGGGGCTTCCGAGCCGCGCCGGTTGACGAGCTTGATGATGTGAAAGCCGCTGGGGCTGCGCAGGATGTCGCTATATTCCCCCGGTTTCAGTTTGCTTGCGGCGTTGGCAAAGAGCGAGGGCAGGCGGGCTGAAGGGCGCCAGCCCAGGTCGCCGCCCTTCAGGGCATCGGGCGCTTCGGAGAAGGTGGCCGCCACTTCGGCAAACTCCATGCCTTTCTTCAGTTGGTCCAGCGCTTCCTGGATTTTTTTCTGGCGCTGCGCCACCCGCTCGGGCGAGGCGTTTTCGGGCACGGTAATCAGGATATGCGCCAGCTGGTACTCGTCCTGGGCTGATCCGCCGCGTTCGTTTTCTTCGGCGATCTGCGCGTCGATTTCAGCATCCGTGACGATGACGCGGTTTTCCACTTCACGCTCGCGTAGCTGGGCCAGAATGATTTCGTCACGGATTTCCTCGCGAAATTTGTTCCAGGTCACCCCTTCCTTTTCCACGGCAGTGCGAAAGGCGGGCAGCGGCATCTTGTTTTCTTCAGCGATGCGGATGACGGCCTGGTCCAGCTGGATGTCGTCCACCTTGATGCCCGCGTCCTTGGCGTATTGCATTTGCACCGCATCCATGACCATTTTTTCCAGCACCTGGCGCATCAGGATGTGGCGCTCGGGCAGGGTTACCCCCTGCCGGGTCAGCTGGTTGGCAATCAGGTTGGTGCGGTCGTTCAGCTCGGAATAGGTGATGACGCTGTTGTTGACCACGGCCACGATGCGATCCACCATCGGCAGCGAGGTTTCATCCAGCGGTTGGGTAACCCCTGCCTTGTTGGCATTCTGCGCCGGGACCACCAGCAGGTTTTCTGCCGCTTCCGTCCAGGTGGCCAAACACCCTATTGCCAGGGTCAAGCCGATCAAAAATCGCTTCATTGAATGATCTCGTTGGTTTTCATGTAACCGGGGATGTTGCGGCGCAAGGCCTGCAAGGGATTTTGTCCCAGGCCCATGCCTCCCAGTTCCAGCTGTACATAAAAGGCGCTGGCAGATTGTACGGAGGTGACGGCAAAGCGTGTGGTGATCACCCGCAGGGCCCAGCATCCCTGATTATACTCAACGCCCAGCAAGCCTTCCACTACCTGATTGTCCAGGGTGGAATAGGATACCCGTCCCAAAAACGACGTCTGCGCCGAAAGCGGCCATTCGCTGGACACATCCCACTGTTTGACAGCGGTCAGGATATTGATGGGCGTACTCGCGCCGGGGACGAAGGTGGAGGTGGTGGTGGTGGTGGTCAAAATCGTCGGTACGCCGGGGATGGGTGTGTCGATGCGGTAGCTCAGATTGAAGAGCTTGCCCGGCGCCGGCGTGTAGGTGGTGCTGGCCATCATCTGCTGGGTGTGCAGGTCGTGCGCGTCGAAGTTGAAGTAGCTGTCGAACTTCCAGCGCTGGGTGATGCTGGCAGCGAGCGAGAGCAGCACGTCGGAAGTTTGCTCGGTGGCTGGCAACTGGCCAGGCAACAGCACGGCGTTGGGCGTGAAGTAAAAGCGCTGCCCCAGCATGGCGTTGATGATTTCCACGCCCGAGCTGGGGTCCACGATGCGGCTCGTCACCGCGGCCGTGATCTGGTTGGCATTGTTGATGCGGTCGATGCCGTCATACTGGTTTTCCGTGAAGATGGTGGAGCGGTTGAAGTCGGCCAGCGCCGTGTCGAACACGGGTAACTGTGACTGGTCGCGGTAGGGAATGTACACATAGTACAGGCGCGGCTCGAGGGTTTGCGTCACCGACTTGTCGAAGAGGGTGGTCTGCCGGTCAAACATCAGGCCGGTGTCCACGCTCGTGATGGGCAGGGTGCGCGTGTAATGGCTGCTGGGCGCGGTGTTGAATTCGCCCATGTTGTATTCAGTGAAATTGAGCCCGGTCTTGAAGGTGAGGAAGCTGAAGCTGTTGGTCCAGGGCAGGGTCACCGTGGGGTTCAACACCGTGCGCGTGCCGCTGGCCACGGACTGGTAATTGGAGTTGTAAGTAATGCCGTTCACCGTCACGTTGCCGGGTGTAACGTTGGGGCCGGGGCTCAGAAACGAGGTGTATTGCGAGGCAAAGTCGAGGTTCATGCCATTCCAGTTGTCCTGCGCCCAGTGGGCGTTGAACTGGGGCTCGATGCGGTACTGCGGGATGGCGCCCACCAGGGTCTGGTAGGACAGCGAGTGCATGCTCATGTCCCAGCCGGGCAGGCCACTGTAGGTGAGGTTGAGGTCGCGCGGCATGTAAGCCAGCCCGGGTGGGCCCAGCAGGGTGCTCAAGTCGATGAGGTAATTGGGGTCGGATACGCCTTGCACGTTGGCCGCGAAGTTAAGCCCCGGCAGCAGTTCCTGCTGGTGTTGCCACTGCCCCATCCAGCGATCCGTACCCGTGACGATGTCGCGCTGCATGTATTCGGTGCTGAGCATGCCCTTGAAGGTGGGTTCCATGTAGCGAAACTCGTTGCCCAGTTGCAGCCCACGCGTACTCATGGTGCGCGGCGTGAGCGTATCGTCCATGTTGGGGGCGATGTTGAAATAATAGGGGACGGAAATGTCCTGCCCGGTGGTGGCCGTGGTGCCGTAGGTGGGGGCCAGCAGCCCCGACTTGCGGTTGTTGTCCAGAGGAAAGGACAGGGTGGGCGAGTAGACGATGGGCACGTCAAAAAAGGTGACGGTGCCATCCTTGCTGACGCCTTCCTGCTTGGTGTGGTCGAGATCCACTTCGCCCGAGCGGATGTACCAGTCGTTGCGGCCCACGGGGCAGGAGGTGTAGTCCATGTTGAACAGCCGCTCCTTGTCCTCTGACACGAATTCCATCAGGCTGGCATCACCGCGCACCGCCCAGGGGCGCTGGCCCGTGGCCGGATAGCTGAAGGTGGGAGTGTCCATGGTGCCCTGGTGGGTATCGAGGTCATACACGCCATGGGGCGATTCCACGGTCAGGGCATTGTTGCGCACCAGGCGCACATTGCCCGTGGCTTCCACGGTTTGCGTCTGCTGCTGGTAGCGGATGTGGTCGGCCGTGACCACGACACCCTGGCGGCGCACCTCGGCATTGCCATCAGCGTCCATTTCCACATCAGTCTGGTTGGTGATGCTGTCGGCCCGGATGAATACCACCGCATCGTTGCCACCACCGGCCCCAGGAATGGCGACGTCAAAGCTGGGAGCAGATTTGAGGACTGGAGGAGGGCGCACCTGATCCTCCGCGGCCACGGTTTGGGCGAGCATCGCCAAAACCAGGGTCAAGGCGCGGAAAGGTTTCGGATGCATCGGCAGGGGTCAGTGCAATAATTTCGGTAAAATCGCACAAATTCAAGCAATAAGCAATGCGTCCGGGGGTATGGTCTTCAGGCCCTTTATTGCAATGTCGTCACAACCTGCCAGCCGTGGCCAACAGATGAAAAGATGTATATGA
>JAJZHC010000017.1 GCA_021804705.1 Pseudomonadota bacterium | reverse complement strand
CCCACCGTCGAGGCCCTGCTGCAAGGGCACCCTGAGTCCCTGGAAAGCCTGAAACGCGTCATTCAGAGGGCTCAGCGGGCCGCCAATTACGCCATCGAGTGGGCTATCCGCCTTAATGACATGCACTTTGACGAGGTGTACATTGCAGCCCTGTTGCACGATCTTGCTGAATTGCTGCTGTGGTGCTTCGCGCCTCAGGACATGCTTCTGATCCACGACGCGCAGCAAAACGATAAATCATTGCGCAGCCGCACCGCGCAGGAAATGGTTCTGGGTTTTCCCATTTCAGAGTTGCAACTGCGGCTCACCCAGGAATGGGCCCTGCCCACGCTCCTGTCTTCCCTGATGGATGATGCCCAGGCACAGCAGGTCAGGGTGCGTAATGTGATTCTGGCCGTCAATCTGGCCCGTCATTCCGCCAATGGCTGGGATGACGCAGCGCTTCCGGACGATTACACTGAAATTGGTCAATTGCTCCACCTTCCTGTGGAACAGGTCATCGCCAATGTTCGCCCCGTCCAAACCGGCGCAAACTCACCGTAGATGAGGTTGGATGTCTCACCATTCAGGCAAGCTGATCTTCCTGGGCGCCTCCACAGGCGGTACTGAGGCCATCAAGGAGTTTTTACGCGCACTGCCGACCGATGCCCCCGGCGTGCTGATCGTGCAGCACATGCCCGAAACCTTTACACGATCGTTCGCAACCCGCCTGGACGCCCTGTGCCAGATCGCTGTTGAGGAAGCGAGCCACAGCACACCCATCCTGCCTGGGCACGCCTACATCGCGCCGGGGCACTCCCATCTGCTGGTGGATAAGGCTGGCACCACCTATGTCACGGCATTGAGCAAAAATCCACCTTTCAACCGTCACCGCCCTTCCGTGGATATCCTCTTCCAGTCTGCCGCACAGGTAGCGGGAAAAAATGCCATTGGCATCATCCTGACCGGAATGGGCAAGGACGGCGCCGCAGGGATGCTCGAAATGAAAAAGGCAGGCGCCTACAATTTTGCCCAGGACGAGCACAGCAGCATTGTCTTTGGCATGCCCAAGGAGGCCATCGCACTCGGGGCTGTTGATGAAATCCTGCCCATTCAAAAAATGGCCCAACGGGTTATGCTGCAATGCAGCAACGGTGCGCAGCCCTGGCCCTGAAAAAAATCCAGTTCCGCGACGTCCAGGCGTCGGGTCAAGTTAGAATCAGATGGTCTTTTTTTCGGAGCAGTCCCATGAGCCAGGAGTCGCTGGACCCAGCTGACTGGAACGATTTGCGCGCCCAGGGCCATCGGATGCTTGACGACATCCTGGATTATCTCGAGCACCTGCGAGAACGTCCGGTGTGGCAACCCATCCCCACCGAAGTGCGCCACCGGTTTCACGAAGCGCTCCCGCAAGAGCCTTCCGACCTCGCTGCAGTACACCAGCAATTCATGGCGGACATCCTGCCCTATGCGGTGGGCAATGCCCATCCGGGTTTCATGGGATGGGTGCACGGGGGTGGCGCACCCGTAGGTATGCTGGCCGAAATGCTGGCAGCCGGCCTCAACGCCAACCTCGGCGGACGCGACCAGATTCCGGTGGCTGTAGAACGACAGATCCTGGAATGGATGCGAACCCTGTTTGGTTTTCCGGAGACCGCGAGCGGCCTGTTCGTCACAGGCACCTCCATGGCCAACCTGATTGCCGTTCTGGTGGCGAAAACCGCCATATTGGGAACGCGTGTTCGCACCGAAGGGCTGGCTGCCAGTGGCCAGCAGTTGCGCGCCTACGCCTCAGCAGGCGCGCATGGCTGCATCGCCCAGGCCATGGACATCTCCGGTCTGGGCACGGATGCGCTGCGGATCATTCCGGTGAATGCCCGCTTCGAAATGGATCTTGAACGGCTTGAAGCCGCCCTGGTTGAGGACCGCCGCGCCGGGCTGACCCCCTTCTTCGTGGTCGGCACTGCAGGGACGGTGGATGTAGGTGCAGTGGACTCTCTCGCCACGCTTGCCGGAATCTGCCGGCGGCACGCCGTGTGGTTTCATGTGGATGGCGCCTATGGCGCCCTGGGGCGCCTCGCGCCCGACCTGGCGCCACGCCTGGATGGCCTCGAGCATGCGGATTCCATTGCCTTTGATTTCCACAAATGGGGCCAGGTGCCCTATGACGCCGGTTTCATCCTGGTGCGCAATGACACCCTGCACCACCAGGCCTTTGCCTCTCCTGCCGCATATCTGCGCAGGGAAACCCGCGGCGTTGCTGCCGGTTCGCCCTGGCCCTGCGACTATGGCCCCGATTTATCCCGGGGATTTCGCGCCCTCAAAACCTGGTTTACGCTGAAGGTCTATGGTGCCAGACACATGGGTGCCGTCATCTCACACACCTGCGCATTGGCGCGTTACCTGGAGCAGCACATCGTGGCAAACCCTGCTTTGGAGTTGCTGGCCCCCGTGTCCCTGAATATCGTGTGCTTTCGCTACCGTTGCGACCGGTCCGACCTCATCAATGCCCGGATCGTCACGGCGCTACACGAATCGGGCATTGCTGTCCCGTCCACCACCACCCTTCACGGCAGGCTCGCCATCCGCGCCGCCATCGTCAATCACCGCACCCAGGAGGAGGACATCGACGCACTCCTGAAAGCCACCCTCGCCCTGGGTGCCCGGTTCAATGCCATGCCCACTTCGGAGCTCGACTCGTGAACCCGGAGTTTCAGGGACTGGCCGCACTCATGACCCAGGCCTTCCGGGGCGTGGATCTCACACCGCTGGGCAATCAGCTGATCGCGCGCGTGGGCCAGCAGCCCACGGTCGACAGTGCGGAAGCGTTACTGGATCTGTCTGTCATCCTGCATCTGAAGGGCAATCACGACATCGCCCTCGACGTTCAGCAACAGGCCCTGCAACTGCGACAAATCTATACCCTGCCCGCCAGGAAAGCGCCTGCCATTCGCCTGCTGGCCCTGATGACCCCGGGTGCGCTGAACGCCAACACACCGCTGGAATTTCTGGTACAGGATTCCGATATCGAGCTGACACTGCTGTTTCTGGCGCCCCATCTCCCTTTTCCGCCAACACTGCCGGATCACGATGTGGCCTTTGTTGCCGTAGGAGAGGCAGATCACAGCCAGGCCCTGCTGCGCGCACTGATCGATCTGGCCAGGGTCTGGCCGCGACCGCTGCTGAATGCGCCAGAACGCATTCTTCGGCTGTCCCGCAACGAATCCAGCGCGTTGTTGGCTGATGCGCCAGGTGTTGCCATGCCCATGGCCCGTCGGGTGAAGCGCGACGACCTTGCCCTGGCCGAACTTCCGGTGATCGTTCGCCCCATAGACTCGCACGCCGGCAAAGGACTTGTGAAAGCCGAGACGCCTCACGACCTGGAACAGTACCTGCTCACCCAGCCCGAACCCGAGTTCTATGTCACGCCTTTCGTGGATTATCGCAGTGCAGATGGCCAGTTTCGCAAGTACCGTGTGGTCCTGATCGATGGCCAACCCTATGCCAGCCATATGGCCCTGTCAGACCACTGGATGGTGCATTACCTCAATGGCGGCATGACCGAATCCCTCGCGAAACGCGAGGAAGAAGCCCGCTTCATGGCCCGGTTCGACCAGGACTTTGCGCAACGGCATCGGGTCGCCCTGCAGGGCATCCACGAACGACTGGGGCTGGAGTATCTCGTGATGGACTGTGCCGAAACGCGGGAAGGCCAGTTGCTGGTCTTTGAAGTGGATAGCAGCGCCGTGGTCCACGCCATGGACCCGGTAGACCTCTTTCCATACAAGCAGCCGCAAATGCACAAGGTGTTCACGGCCTTCAGGGCCATGCTGGAAAGAGCCCGGCAATGAATCCGCTGCATGAAACCAGCCTGCTCCTGACGCAAGGCGGGGACGCCCGTATCGACATCGCCCCGCCCCTTCACCAAAACCCCTACGGCTGTGCACCGTTTCCCGATCCTGCACTGCTGGATTTTGGCTCCTGCACCGCCTCCGTCGTTTCATCCGAGGGCTTTGCGGCGGCGGATGCGCTTCGCGTCAAATTGCTGGAGCATCCTGACCTGGCTGGCGAAGCCCGAAGGATCAGCGCTGAACTGGCGGACCTGTGCGGATTGCCCAAAGATTCCGGTATCGAAATCATGCTCGCGCCTTCTGGCACCGACGCCCATCGCCTCGCCGTACAGCTGCTCTATGCGGCCGATAACGAACCACTCATCGTCATGGTGGAGCCTGCCGAGTCAGGAAGCGGTGTGCCCGCAGCACTGGCAACTGGCCACCGGGGCCATGTCATCGCCGTGAATGTACGCGAACCGGATGGGCAACCCAGAAATGCAGCGGCCATCGATGCAGAAGTCGTTTCCCTGACGCTCTCGGCCCTGGCCGCCGAACGCCCCGTGCTGCTCGTCCTCACCGATGTTTCAAAAAGCGGCCTGATTGCCCCGAGCGTGGCTTGTGTCTCACAGCTCCATCACCATGCGCCGCAGCGCATCACCGTCCTGGTAGATGCGTGTCAATTTCGCCTGTCCCATGCCACCTTGCAAGCCTACCTCGCGCGCGATTTCGTCGTGGCATTGACGGGTTCCAAATTTGTGGGAGGGCCCTCTTTCTCTGGCGTACTGCTCATGCCGGGGCTCCGTTCAGAAAGGCGCGCCCCGGAGGACTGCCCTCCCGGTTTGCTGCTGCGCTGGGAAGCAGCCCTGCAGTCGCTGCGAGTCTTTCGCGCGCTGCCAGAAGACAGGATCCGTAATTTTCTCCTGGCCTTCGCTGCAGCCATCCGCAAGCACATCGCGCAACACCCCCAGCTGGAATCACTGCCCGTCCCGCCACTGGAGCGGGGCCCGCTCATGAAGGGCCATGCCTGGGACACCGTACAGACCATATTCCCGTTTCTGCTCTACCACGCTGGTGACGGGGGTCTGTCCCCATTGGGTCGTGAGGAGACCTTGAAGCTATTCCGGCAACTGCCTGAGGCACGGTCCGGTCTTCAGCGCGGCCGGCTAGGTCAGCCTGTGCTGTGTGGCAGTCGTGAGGGTACGCCTGTGAGCGCCCTGCGCCTTTGCGTCAGCGCCCGCACCGTGATCATGGCGCTGCAGGGTGGGGGGCCTGGCGAGGAGAGGGCCATTCATGAAGCGTGCGTCGTGCTGGATCAGGCCGCGATGCTGGCCACGGCGCCGCCTGTCAGGGATTGACCCTGACCACGCCGTTTTCTCCCGCCACGCCCGTGATCAGGCGCCCTGAGGCTGTGCGAACCTGCACGCTCTGCCCTTCGCCCGCATTGTTCATGGCCTGCCCCTCCGAGCTGACCTTGAATCCTTTGCCATCCACCAGCACCTGCACGGTTTGTCCCTGCCGGATGGTATAGATATCGCGCACCATGTCCTGCCTGAGGGCCTGTCCCGCACCCACACCCTGTTTCACCACCTTGCCAATCACCTGGGAGGTACTGGTGATCAGATCGGTACGACTGGTTTCACCCGTTTGCTCGACAACATCTTCTGCGCTCAGGACCTTCTCAGCCGCAAGCGCCCTTCTGGCCACCAGAAAAGTGGTGTTGAGCGTGACCTGAACCGGGATGTAGACTGACCAGCCGGGTTCCACTGCCGTCTTGAGGCAGCGTACGCCCACCATGCCGTGCCCCAACAAATGCCCACCCGGTGGAATAAACGCCTCCGGACTGGCACAAGCTGCAAGATTCAGGCGTGAATCCGGGGCTTCCACCAGGATGGACACCTTGCCCGTCAGCGAACGGGTCTGTTCCTGTACAAAGCGGGTAACCACCTCCACGAGAGCCTGGTGGTCCTGGAGGGGAGCGGCCTGGATGGCCCAGGATGCCCCCCAAAGCAGCAAGGTGATTCGCAGTGTTTTCATAACTGCCATTGTCAGTCGCAGCTGCCCGGTCTGGGAAGCCTTTTAAGGAGAGAATTGAGACCTTATCCTGCCCTTAATCTGCTGATGATTTAGCTCCGCTGTTCCTTATGATGAGCTTCAACTCCGTAACAGAAAACCCAGGCCACCCTGCAGATGATCAGCCCCATCGACCAAGCACTTCAATTTCAGCAGACTGCGCTGCAGCTGCGGGAAGCGCGTCAGGAGCTGATTGCCTCCAACATCGCAAACGCCGATACCCCCAATTACCAGGCGCGCGACATCGATTTTGCCAGCGCCATGCAGGGCGCATTGGGTAACCAGCCCGGAAGCCTGCCGCTGGCCGCCACTGCACCGCAACATCTGAGCGGCAGTTCGGGCGCAAGCGTGCTGGGAGCCCCAGTGCAATATCGGTCCGTGATTCAGCCTAGTGCAGACGGCAATACGGTAAACATGGATGCGGAGCGTGCGCAATTTGCCGAAAACACCATCCGTTATGAAGCCAGCCTGAAATTCGTTGGCCAGCAGGTCAAGGACATCCTGACAACCTTACAGGGATTTTGACGAAGATGTCACTGTTCAGCATATTGAACATCGCAGGCTCTGCCCTGACAGCCCAATCCGAGCGCCTCAACGTGGTGGCCAGCAATCTGGCCAATGCCGACAGCGCCACAGGTGCCGACGGCCAGCCTTATCACGCAAAGCAGGTGGTCTTCAGCGCCGCCCCACTGCAAGGCCAGTCGGGAACAGCCGTCAGGGTCAACGCTGTCGTGGACGACCCCACCCCGATGAAGACAGTGTACGACCCCGCCAACCCGCTGGCCAACAAGGACGGCTACGTCACGATGCCCAATGTCAACGTGGTGGAAGAAATGGTCAACATGATCTCGGCTTCGCGCTCCTACCAGAACAATGTGGACATCATGAATACCTCCAACGCGATGCTCCTCAAAACCCTCACCATTGGACAATAGGACCAGACACCATGGTTACCTCCACGCAAACCGTCAATCCTGCCACCACGCTGATCAATTCCCTCAATAGCGCCAACAGCTCCCTCGCCAGTAACAGCAGCACGGGAGCCGGCTCCAGCACGAGCACTGCCGGATTGCAGAACAGCTTCATGACATTGCTGGTTGCGCAATTGCAAAACCAGGACCCCATGAACCCGATGGACAGCTCGCAGATGACCTCGCAACTGGCCCAAATCAGTACGGTGGATGGCATCAATACGCTCAATTCAACCCTGCAGGCCTTGAGTTCCAGCATGGGGACGAGCCAATCCGTATCCGCAGCCACCAGTCTGATCGGCCACAACGTGCTGGTTCCTGGTTCAAGCATCAATCTCACGGCCAATACCCCTGCCATAGCCGGGGTTCAGCTCAGCCAGCCGGTGGATGGCCTGGTGGTAAAAATCCAGGATGGCAGCGGTAAAACGGTGCGCACCTTGCAATTGGGCGCCCAGCAGGCCGGGGTCATTCCCTTCTCCTGGGACGGCAAGACCGACTCAGGATCGAGTGCTGCGGCTGGCACCTATCATATCGTCGCCACAGCAGTCCAGGCCGGCAATAGCGTGCCGGCCACCACACTGTCCTATGGCGCAGTCGATTCAGTCACGCTGGGTGCACAAGGCGCCTCCCTGAATCTGGGCACCCTGGGTACCGCCGCACTCTCTTCAGTCGTTATGGTCAAGTAGCAATTAGGGGAAAAACATGGGATTTCAACAAGGATTAAGCGGTCTTGATGGGGCAACCAGTCAACTGGATGCCATTGGCAACAATATCGCCAACGCCAATACGGTTGGGTTCAAGGCATCCACTGCCGAGTTTTCGGATGTTTACGCAGCGTCCCTGAATGGTTCGGGCGCCAGCCAAACGGGGATCGGAACCAAACTATCCACGATTGCTCAACAGTTCTCCCAGGGCAATATCACTGCATCCAATAGCCCGCTGGATATGGCCATCAACGGCCAGGGATTCTTCCGCATGAGCCAGAACGGCACCATCTCCTACAGCCGTGATGGCCAGTTCCAGCTCGACAAAAACGGGTATCTCGTCAACGCCCAGGGACTACAGCTGACTGGCTATCAGGCCAGCAACAGTGGCGCGATCGTCGCCGCCACACCCGTGCCACTGATGATTCCGACAGCCAATCTGAGCCCGAGTGCAACCAGCACCGCAACCGTGGGCCTTAATCTGAATTCAGGCTCTACGGTGCCGACTGCGGGCACATTCAACCCCACGGATCCGACTTCTTTCAACAACTCCACTTCGATGACGGTCTATGACAGTCTGGGTAACAGTCACGTGGTCACAATGTATTTTGCCCTGGCCAGTTCAACCACTACCCCCCCCGCGCTTGCGAGTACAACGGCCTCGACGACCTGGAACACTTACCTCACAGTAGATGGCACTGCCGTGCCGGGCACTCCTGCCCCAGCCCTGGGCCAACTGGGTTTCAACGCTTCGGGCACGATGGTCTACCCTGCCGCAACCGGGACACTGAAGCTGGGGCAAATCAATGCCACTGTCCCAGGCACCATCACCCCTGGCGCCAATCCCTTGAACATGGTGCTCGACTTTTCTGCGACGACCCAATACGGGGCAGCCTTCGGAGTCAACCAGCTTTCCCAGAATGGATACACCTCAGGGCAGCTGAGTGGCTTCAATACAGGGCCCAGCGGCATCATTCAGGGAACCTACTCCAACGGGCAGTCCAAGAACCTGGGGCAGATCGTTCTGGCCAACTTTGCCGATCCCCAAGGTTTACAGTCGCAGGGCAATAATCAATGGAGTGAGTCGACGGCATCCGGTGCTGCGCTGGTGGGCGCTCCTGCAACGGGAAGCCTGGGTGTCATCCAGTCCGGGGCCACAGAGGCATCGAACGTGGACCTGACGGCAGAACTGGTCAATTTGATCACCGCCCAACGCAATTACCAGGCGAATGCCCAGACCATCAAAACCGAAGACCAGATCCAGCAGACGCTGGTCAATCTGCGCTGATTCCTGATCCGCCATGGACCGATTGATTTACACAGCGATGACGGGCGCGTCCCATATCATGGAGCGCCAGGCTTCACTTTCCTCAAATCTGGCCAATACCAGCACCACCGGGTATCGCAGCAGCATCGATGCTTTCCGGGCCGTGCCTCTGAAGGGCGAAGGATTGCCCACAAGAACCTTTGTGGTGAACTCCGCCGTAGGCTATGACTTCACCCCGGCACCGTTACAGCGTACCGGCCGCACGCTGGATGTGGGACTTGGGGGCAAGGGATGGATTACCGTACTGCTGCCCAACGGTAAAGAGGGCTATACCCGGGATGGAAACCTGCAGGTCTCTACAAACGGCATCCTGCAAACCCGTTCTGGTTATCCCGTCATTGACGATACGGGGCAACCAGGGCCTCCAGGGCAAATCACCATTCCTCCGGATTCCGAGATCACCATTGCCGCAGACGGCACCTTGTCCACGGTGCCAACAGGAGCCACTCCCTCACAGGTCACCACCGTGGGCCGTCTCAAGCTGGTCAATCCGCCCGAAAAACAACTGGTGCGCGGCCAGGACGGTTTGTTCCACACGCAGGACAACAAGCCTGTTGCCGCAGACGCCAGCGTCACGGTGACGCCGGGCAGTCTGGAGGGCAGCAACGTCAGCGCCATTGGCGCCATGGTCGACATGATCTCCATTTCAAGGCAGTTTGAAATGCATATGCAAATGCTGAAAACCGCTTCAGATGATGCCCAGCAGGCCAGTCAGCTGTTGAGCATCACTGGGTAACGCCGACCGTCATCAAAAAGGATTCAAGCAATGCAACGATCTCTGTGGATTTCAAAAACCGGGCTGGAAGCTCAGCAGACGCAGATGGATGTCATTTCCAACAATCTTGCCAACGTCAGCACGAACGGGTTCAAAAAATCCCGTGCAGTATTTCAGGATTTGTTGTACCAAACCGTCAACCAACCCGGCGCGCAATCCTCACAACAAACCATGTACCCCTCCGGCATGCAGCTGGGTACGGGGGTGCGGCCCGTTGCTGCAGAACGCATCCAGACCCAGGGCAACCTGCAGCAAACGGGCAACAATCTGGATGTTGCCATCAACGGCAACGGTTTTTTCCAGGTCCTGATGCCCGACGGCACCACGGCGTATACGCGGGATGGCGCATTTCAAACGGATAATCAGGGTAACCTGGTCACCTCAGGGGGTTATTTGGTGCAGCCGGCCATCACGGTTCCGCTCAACGCCACCAGCCTGACCATCGGCCGCGACGGCACGGTTTCAGCCACCCAGGCTGGCGTCGTGACGCCGCTCCAGGTGGGCACGTTGCAACTGGCCACCTTTGTCAATGCAACCAATCTGCAAAGCCTGGGAGAGAACCTGTACGCCCAGACCCAGTCTTCCGGACCACCCAACCTCAATACCCCTGGCCTGAACGGGACCGGCATATTGAATCAGGGCTATGTAGAAACTTCCAACGTGAATGTCGTGGAAGAAATGGTGAACATGATTGAAACGCAACGCGCCTATGAAATCAATTCACAGTCCATCACGACATCCGGCCAGATGCTTCAGTACCTGGCACAAATGCGATAACCAGGGGGCCCCGTGAGTGACCTGCATCAATGGATTGTTGCCGGAGCAGCCCTCCTGGCCTTGAGTGCTTGCGGCACGGCGCCTTCGACTCATATCTCGCAACCACTCAGCGCTCGCCCTGTGGATGCCCTGTCTATCGCCCGCCCAGGCAACGGAGCCATTTTTCAATCAGGCATCAACCAACACCCCTTGTTTGAGGATGTGCGCGCACGCAATGTGGGAGACACACTGACCATTGCAATCCTTGAGAACAGTTCGGCCGTCGAGAAAAATGGCAGCGATGCCAATCACGCCTCAACGGTCAGTTCGAATTTGCCCAGTGCCAGTGTCAACGCCAAACACGTGCTGGATGGACTCAATATTTCTGCCAACTCGGCCAACAAACTGGCCACCACGGGCGACAGCTCGGGCAGCAACTTCCTCACCGGGGCGATTACGGCAACAGTCATTGATGTGCTGCCCAATGGCAATCTGGTTGTCAGTGGTGAAAAGCTGGTGTCCATCAACCAGGTGGACGAATATATCCGGCTATCCGGTGTGGTCAACCCGGCCAACATCCAAAACGGCAACACCGTCCTGTCCACCCAGGTTGCCGATGCCCGCATTGAATACAAGGGCGGCAATGCCAACATCGACAAGGCTGCCGTCATGAGCATGCTCAGCCGGTTTTTCCTCTCGGCCATGCCGTTTTGATTGCATTTTATAGACCATGAATACCCCACTGAAACTGTTTCTGGTGCTGCTCCTGGTTTCGCTGCCCTTCGCAAGCGAGGCCAAACGCATCAAGGATATCTCCAGCATTCAGGGCGTGCGTGAAAACCAGTTGATTGGCTATGGATTGGTCGTGGGCCTCGATGGCAGTGGCGACATGACGACGCAAACGCCGTTCACGGTGCAGAGCATCATGAACATGCTGACGCAGATGGGCGTAAACCTTCCCAGCATCAGCATTTCGCAGACCATGCTTAAAAATGTGGCGGCTGTCATGGTCACCGCAAGCATTCCTCCCTTTGCCCGCCCCGGCCAGGTGATCGACGTCACCGTATCATCCATTGGCAACGCCAACAGCCTGTTGGGTGGCACCTTGCTGATGACGCCACTCAAAGGCGCTGACGGGCAGATTTACGCCATGGCCCAGGGCAACCTGTTGGTGGGAGGAATCGGCGCTGGCTCCAAAGGCTCCAAGGTTGTGGTCAACCACCTCAGCGTGGGACGCATCCCCAGTGGCGCCACCGTCGAACGCGCGGTATCCATGACGCTGGGTCAGGGCGAGTTTCTCAATCTCGAACTGAATGATACCGATTTCACAACGGCCACCCGCATTGCAGAAACCATCAACCGGGAACTCTCGCCGACCAGAACCATCGCTGCGGCGCTGGATGGGCGAACCATCCAGGTCCATGCACCTGAAGGGAGTGCCCGCGTTGAATTCATCTCCAGAATTGAAAGCCTGCAAGTGGAGACCGGACAGGTTGAAGCCAGGGTCATCATCAATGCGCGAACGGGCTCGGTCGTCATGAATCAGAATGTCACGCTCGATGAATGCGCCGTGGCCCACGGCAACCTGACTGTGGTCATCAGCACTGAAAATGCCGTGAGCCAGCCCAACCCCCTGTCTGATGGGAAAACGGTGGAGACGGGGCAATCCTCCGTAGACATCAAAACTGACAAGGGAGGCCTGGTTGTCGTGAAGAAGGGTGTTTCGCTCAACGAGGTGGTCAAAGCCCTCAATGAGATCGGTGCAACACCCCAAGACCTGCTCTCGATCCTGCAGTCCATGAAGTTTGCCGGGGCACTGCATGCCGACCTGGAGATTATCTGATGCCCATTTCCACCGATCTCTCGACGCACCTCGCCATCGATGCCCAGGGGCTGGGCAACCTGCGTCTCAAGGCAAAGCAGTCGCCTGACCAGGCGCTCAAGCAGGCGGCCCAGCAATTTGAGTCGCTCTTCATGAACATGATGCTGAAATCCATGCGAGACGCCACGCCGCAAAACGGGTTGTTCGACAGCGAGCAGACCCGAACCTTTACCACCATGCTCGACCAGCAGTTGTCGCAAAACCTGTCTGCCAAGGGCATCGGTCTGGCGGACATCATGATGAAACAATTGAGCCGCCCGGAAAATGTTAAAGAAGTCCGGTAATCATCCGATAACAATTGCGTCGGAGTGCGCGCAGTGAACGGGGAAGTGTGACATGGCAGACCTTACAAGCATAGGAATCAGTGCGCTGACTGCCGCACAAGCCGGCTTGCTGACGACTGAACACAACATCGCCAATGCCTCCACCCCGGGCTACAACCGCCAACAAATCGTTCAGGTGGCAAATACACCGTTGTTGACGGGATCGGGCTTCATGGGTCAGGGGGTCAACGTCAGCACCGTCACCCGACTCTACAATGATTTCCTCAATACCCAGCTGTTGCAGCAACAGGCGCAATCCAGCCAGTTGAGCACGTACTACACCCAGATTCAGCAGATCAATAACGTCATCGCTGACCCCACAGCCGGCATTTCACCGTCGCTCCAGAATTTTTTCAGCGCCGTCAGCGGCGTGGCCAACGACCCCTCGTCGGCAGCAGCCCGACAAACCATGCTGAGCAGCGCCCAATCCCTCACCAGCAGTTTTCAGTCCCTGAACCAGATGTTCAACAGCATGAACACGAGCGTCAACGGGCAGATCGGCAGCAGCGTCAACAGCATCAACTCGTATGCCCAGCAAATTGCGGCGCTCAACCAGAATATCACCGTGGCTTCGGCCGGTGGTAACGGGCAACCGCCCAACGACCTGCTGGATCAGCGCGACCAGTTGATCTCGCAACTCAACCAGCAAATCAAAGCCACCGTCATCAAGCAAACCGACGGCAGCTATAACGTGTATATCGGTAGCGGGCAGGCGCTGGTTGTGGGAAATCAGGCCTTTGCCCTGCAAACGGTGCCATCATCCACGGACCCCACCAAGGTCAATGTTGCCTACAACGCGAGAGGTACGACTGTTTCCATCCAGCAAAGCAGCCTGCAGGGTGGAAATCTGGGAGGGCTTCTGGCGTTTCGCGACCAGAGCCTGACGACAACCCAGAACGCCCTCGGGCAGCTTGCCACCGGCCTTGCGGCCACATTCAACGCGCAAAACAGCCTGGGACAGGATCTCAATGGCGCCATGGGCGGCACCTTCTTCAACATGGGTGCGCCGGTTGTGAACAGCAACAGCAATAATTCCGGAACGGCTGTGGTGAGCGCCAGCATCGTCAATGCGACAGCACTCACCGGCAGCGACTATACGCTGGCCTATAATTCGGCAAATGCCCAGCCCTATACCTTGACGCGCTTGTCGGACAACAAGGTCACAACCTATGCCAGCCTGCCGCAAACCGTTGATGGCCTCACGCTCAGCGTTACGGGCACACCCAGCAATGGCGACAGCTTTTTGATCAGACCCACCGTCAATGGCGCCCAGGGCATCAGTGTGGCCATCAGCGACCCTTCCC
>JAJZHC010000165.1 GCA_021804705.1 Pseudomonadota bacterium | reverse complement strand
GGTCAGAAATCCATTGGCATGCCTGATTTCAACCATGTTCCCGTAGCTGCCGCTCCATTCTGCCGTGACGATTTCGCCATCGGCGGTGGCAAACACGGGTTCGCCTGACTTGCTTTCCAGATCCAGTCCCGAATGGGTGGCCAGGCGGCCATTGATGGGATCGTGACGATAACCAAACTCACTGGAGACGCTGAGCTCATGATCCAGCGGATTGCCGATGGGAAGGCTTGCAATCAGGTTGTAATTTTCTTTCAGATCGCTTCTCAACTGGTCTGCAAGGCCTTTCATCTTCTCGGCGTCTTGCGAATAGACATCGAAGAGGGCGTTAAAATCCTGAGCAGCCGCAGGCGGCTGATTGTAGCCCAGGGGAATGTAAGGACCGCCCGAATTCTTTGAGGAACGACTGGTCCCGCCCTTTGCATCTCTGGTTTGCACATAATTCAACAGGTTGTTTTTCAGCGCGTCTATGTCTCTCAGGCTGTCGAATGCGGATTTCAGATCGGACTGGATCTTGGTCAGTTGATCGCTGTATTTGGACTCGAGACGGGATTTGTCATCGGGCGAGAGCACGCCGCCAATTTCCCGGACAATGTCCGGACGCTGATTGAGCGTAATGCGCAATCCGATGAAGTTGATCAGCGCACCCAGTCCCACGGAAGCCAGCACCATCACCACGGCAATGATATAAAGCTTCTTGCGGGTGATCGCAAACTTCACGACCCTGCCGGTTGCGCCGCTGATCCAGATCAATTGCATGTCAGCCGAACGGTACGAAATGAAGTTGAAGAGATAAACTTGCCAAAACACGCTCTCGAAGAGACAGGGTTCTGATGAAGCTGGAAATACTCAAACGCAAAGGCAGGGGCAAAGACAAGATGTCCAACGACGTCGAGCATTTTGATTCTTTTATTGGACAGTCCACCAAAATCTTTGGCCGCATGGAAGTCCATGCCAGCATCCGGATCGACGGCAAAGTTCAGGGGGACCTCGAAACGCCCCCCCATTCCAGGATCACGATTGCCCTCGGCAAATCCGGTGATGTTTTCGGCGACATCAAGGCTCACCGGGTGCTCATCGCCGGAAAGGTCCATGGAAACATCTATGCGTCTGAACACGTGGAGCTGGCCAAGACGGCCCATGTGACGGGTGACATCTCCTTCCAGTCCATTCGCGTGGAACACGGCGCCCATGTCGAGGGTCATCTCATCAAAAAAGCCACGAAGTAAAGGCCGGCACCGGCCTTAGCTCGTCGGTAGCTGTTTGATTTCACCCATGATCACCCCACCCTTTTGAATGGTCAGTTTTTTGTATGTGATCTTGCCAGACACTGTGGCACGCCCCCCGATGATCAGGTCGCCACACGAGACCGTCCCCGACAGTCGTCCCTTCACATTGATGATTGCAGAATTCACGATGCCATCCACGGCACCGGTGGCACTGATGTTGAGGGCCGAAAGGTTGACGGTACCGCTGAGTTTGCCCTCCACAGACAATGACCCCGTTGCGTTCACTTCCCCTACAAAGGAAAAGCCTTCGCTGATGATCGAGGGTTTATGCTGGGGCCCAGTAGTGGACGAAACCTGGTCTCCTGAAACGGGCAAGCTCTCCGGTGCCTCGGAGGCCTCATCTTCCCTGTCCCTTGACCCGCCTTTGCTAAAAATAGCCATGGCTCATTACGCCTCGTCAGGAGTAGGGGTGAATGGTTCCATGGGCTGCGCCTGCTCTGACTCGACACGGTTGATTTTTTCAATCTGGCCTTGCAGCACGCCATTCTTTTCGATTTCAATTTCCACATACTTGACGTCGCCAATGACGGAACCCGTGGAGCGGATGAAGAGCGACTTGTTGGCTACCAGGGAGTCGTGCAGCTCTCCCAGTACATGAACCACTTCTGCCTTGACAGAGCCCTTGATGAAGCCCGTTTCGCTGATGTTGACCTGGTGTGCAGAAATATCGCCTTCCAGGACACCGGCTACGGTGGCAATATTGGGAACAGAAAAGTTTCCTTTGACAGTGACCCCTTCACCCACGAACAGGCACCCGGACTGAACAACGGTATCGGACATTATGATTGCTCCCCTCTAACCCCAAGCCCCACTTCAGGCTGAATTTAATTATTTGCGCTGGATCTGTCCCCATCAATTCGGGGTAAATATTAGCATCAGTACTGCCGAGCTGCTGCAAAAATTGTCTGTCCGGTATCCTCCGGCAGTCTCGAAGGAGGTTCCATTCCCGGGCTTATGCGCAATAACGACGCGCGATCAGGACGGCATTGTTGCCGCCAAACCCAAAGGAATTGCTCATGACGGTATCGAGTGTGGCAAGCCGGCGCGCGCCTTCCGCCACGTAATCCAGGTCGCATTCGGGATCGGGGTGTCGCAGATGCGCCGTGGGCGGGGCCATGTGGGTGCGCAACGCACCCAGGGCCACCACCATTTCCACGGCACCCGTGGCTCCCATCAAATGGCCGTGCAAGGCCTTGGTGGCGCTGACGGGTATTCGTTGGGCCGCCTCACCAAACACGGCCTTGATCGCCTGGGTTTCAATGACGTCCCCCACTATCGTGCCCGTGCCATGCGCATTGATGTAGTGAATGTCACCGGGAGACAGTGCGGCCTGAGCCAGGGCCTGTTGCATGGCGCGTGCCTGGCCTGCCGCATCAGGCTGGGTGATATGACCGGCATCGGTGCTGTTGCCATACCCCACCAATTCAGCCAGGATTTGGGCGCCTCTTGCTCTGGCTGAAGCCTCTTCTTCCAGTACCAGGGCCCCTGCCCCCTCTCCCAGGATAAATCCGCTGCGGTGTTTATCGAAGGGGCGGCAGGAGGTTTCAGGGTGATCGGGATCAGGGCGCGCCAGCGTCTGCAGGGATTCCCAGGCCTTCATCACGCCCTGGGTGAGCAGGGCCTCCGCCCCCCCCGCCACTGCGTAGCGGATCCGTCCGGAGCGAATGGCCGTAAAGGCCTCACCGATGGCCACTGCGGAGGATGAGCAGGCCGAACTGTAGGTAAAGCTGGGGCCACGAATTTTATATTCGATGCCGATCTGACCTGTGGATGAATTCGCCATGAACATGACGATGGTGGAGGGACGCGGTCGGGTTGCGTGGTGCAGCAGCGATTCGACATAGGCATGCTCGAGCGTCGTTGCACCACCCATACCCGTACCCCAGAAGATGCCGCAGTCCAGACCCGCCTCGCTGCTGAAATCCAGTTGCGCCTGGGTGATTGCCTCACGGGTTGCCAATAGGGACAATTGCGCGACGCGATCCAGCGCCAGCCGACGCAACTTTGGAAAATGATCCTCCACAGACACGGTCACCGGGGCCGCAAGCGGCGAAGCCAGGTTTCCTATCCAGGGCGTATCGAGAGCACGCACCCCGGACCGCCCCTGGTTGAGCGCAGTGATGAGACTGTCCGCGCCCTCCCCCAATGGCGTGAGCGCGCCGACTCCGGTAACGACAACGCGACGCATGATCAGGAAAGGGTACCCCCGTCGCCAAGCGATATGCCTT
>JAJZHC010000164.1 GCA_021804705.1 Pseudomonadota bacterium | reverse complement strand
GCCCTTATGGGTGTATCCCAGCCGCTCTTCCAGGCGCAGTACTTTTTCGCCTACCACGGAAAAGCGAAAATGCCCCGGCTCGATGATGCCGGCATGCACCGGACCTACCGCGATTTCATGCACCCCATCGCCTTCCACGCGCACGAAGGAATATTCCGTGTCCTTTGCATGGATAAGCCAGGGGCGCGTGTCTGTGCAGTCGGGAAAGCTGATGCCGAAGAGGTCGCTCATGGCCCGCTGCATGCGCGCAGCTGCAGGAAAATGGGACGCCAGGTCAGGGCAGGCCAGGGTTGTACTGTCCAGCGGCAGGGCCAGCCACACCAGTCCTTCGGGCAGACTGTAAGCCGCGTGGGCCACGGGCCCACTGGACCACAGGGCTACCAGTGCGCCGCCGCTTCGCGCCACCGAGCGTGCCGCTTCAACCCAGAGGGCGCTGTCCGCAAGGGTTGCGCGCCACAGGGGCAGTGGTGCCGGCAGGGGCGCGAGTTCCAGACCCAGTTTGGCCAGTGAATGCACGTCAGCCTCCCAGCATGCGTGCTGCCTGGTGATACCAGGCTGCGAGGTAGGGCGGAATGTAGAGGCCCAGCATCAACCCCAACCCCAGGTGGATGAATACCGGTATCAAGGCGGGGGGGTGGGGCAGGGCCTTCAGGGTGGTTTCACCAAACACCATGGGTTGCACCCGGCCAAACACTGCAGCAAAGGCCACGCCCAGCGCCAGCAGCAAAAACGGCGTGGCCCAGGGCTGCTCGCGCATGGCCGTGGTGAGGATCAGGAATTCGCTGGCGAATACGCCAAAGGGCGGCATCCCGAGAATGGCCAGCGATCCCAGCATCATGCCCCAGCCCACGGCCGGGCTGACCTTGATCAGTCCGCGAATGTCTTCCATGACCTGCGTACCCGCTTTTTGCGAGGCGTGGCCCACGGTGAAGAAAATGGAGGATTTGATGAGGGAGTGCACCGTCATGTGCAGCAACCCGGCAAAATTGGCGATGGGCCCCCCCATGCCGAAGGCAAAAGTGATGAGGCCCATGTGCTCGATGGAAGAATAAGCAAACATGCGCTTGACGTCTTTCTGACGCGACAGAAAGAAGGCCGCCACCACCACCGAGAGCAGGCCGAAGCCCATCATCAACTGGCTGGCGAGCGCGCTGTGCAGGGCACCGTCGGTCAGCACCTTGCAGCGCAGGATGGCGTACAGGGCCACGTTGAGCAGCAGTCCCGAGAGCACGGCCGACACTGGGGTGGGGCCTTCGGCGTGGGCGTCCGGCAACCAGTTGTGCAAGGGGACGAGGCCCACCTTGGTGCCGTAGCCGATGAAGAGAAAGGCAAAGGCCAGCGTGATGATGTCCGGATCGAGATGGTTCTTGACCGAATTGAGGTTGGTCCAGAGCAGCGCACCAGTTTCGGCCCCCACCAGTTTCTCGGCGGCCATGTACAACAGTACGGTGCCAAACAGCGCCTGCGCGATGCCCACCCCGCACAGGATGAAATACTTCCAGGCAGCTTCCAGGCTTGCCGCGGTTCGATAGACGCTCACCAGCAGCACCGTGGTCAGGGTGGCAGCCTCCATGGATACCCACAAAATGCCCATGTTGTTGGTGGTCAGCGCCATCAGCATGGTGAAGCTGAACAGCTGGTACATGCTGTGGTACAGGCGCAGCCGGTTGGGCGTCATCTTGCCATGGGCTTGTTCCACGCGCATGTAGGGGCGTGAAAAGAGCGCGGTGGTAAGCCCTACGAAGGCCGTCAGGCTGACCATGAACACGTTGAGCGAATCGATGAAGAATTCATGGTTCCAGGCAAACAGCGGACCCTGGGCGATGACTTCAAAGGTCAGGGCACAGGCCGCCAGGAAGGTGCCCAGGCTGAACAGCGCGTTGGCATCGCGCGCGCGTTCGCGATGGCCGATGAAGGCCAGCACGATGCTGCCCAGCAGCGGAAAGCCCAATACCAGAAGGAGCGGGTCCAAGTCAGTCTTCCTTCAGTTTTTCCAGGTGGCGGATGTCGAGGCTGTCGAACTGTTCACGAATGTGGAACATGAACACGCCCAGGATCAGGATGCCCACCAGCACGTCCAGCGCAATGCCCAGCTCCACGACCATGGGCATGCCGTAAGTGGCCGCCGTGGCGGCAAAGAACAGGCCGTTTTCCATGGAGAGAAAACCGATGACCTGGGGTACCGCCTTGGAGCGGGTGATCATCATCATGAAGGACAGCAGCACACACGCCAGCGCAATACCGAGGGTGCCGCGCGCAATGGTGGCGGACATGTGCGAGATGGGCTCGGCAAGATAAAAGGAAAACATCACGAGGACGATACCAATCAGCATGGTAGTGGGAATGTTGATGAGTGTTTCCACGTCCCAGCGCACGTTGAGGCGGTCAATGACCCGGTGCAGCAGCATCGGGATGAGCAGCACTTTCAATACCAGGGTGATGGCAGCTGAAAAATACAGGTGGGGTTGCTTCGTGACGAACCCAACGATGGCAGTGGCCGCCACCAGGGTGGCGCCTTGCAGGGTGTAGAGGTAGATCAGCGAGAGGATGCGCCGTTGCGAGAGCATGGCAAACGCCAGCATCAACAGGATCGCGGCCAGGAGGTTGATGAATTGCGTGATGAAGGCACTCATGTCAGACCCCCAGCAGAATGTTGACCAGCATGCCAATCACCGCCAGCAGGAAGGCCGTGGCGAGAAACTCCGGCACGCGGAAGATGCGCATCTTGGCGCTGACACTCTCCAACAGGGCCAGCAGTGCGCCGCCCAGGGAAAGCTTCAGGATCAGCATGGGCAGGGCCAGCATCAGGGCCAGCGGCGAGAGGGCGTCGGCGATCCCCCAGGGAAAGAACAGGGCAAGCCCCGCGCAGGAATAGGCAAAGAGTTTGAGGCTGGCCGCCCACTCCAGCAGGGCCAGGTGGCGCCCGGAATATTCCAGGATGAGGGCCTCGTGAATCATGGTGAGTTCAAGATGCGTGGCTGGGTTATCCACGGGGATGCGTGCGTTTTCAGCGAGCGACACCATGGTGAAGGCCACGCCGGCAAAGGCCAGGCTGGGGTAGATGGCAAGGTCACGATGGGCGAGCGTATCCACGATGGTGGTGAGCGACGTGGATTTGGACAGCAGCGAGGCCGAGAACAGCACCATCAGCAGTGCAGGCTCTGCAAGAAAGCCGATCAGCATTTCGCGGCGCGCCCCCAGGGTGCCAAAGGCGGTGCCCACGTCCATGGCGGCCAGCGAAATGAACACGCGCGCCAGAGCAAACAGGCCCACCAGCGCAATGGCATCTGCGGCGGGCGAGAGCGGCAGATCGGTGGAGAGCGAAGGAATGATGGCGCAAGCCAGCGCCATGCAACCAAAGACGACATAGGGCGTGATGCGGTAGAGGGACGACGCATGTTCGGCCAGCACCAGGTCCTTGTGGAACAGCTTGTGCAGCTTGCGGTAGGGCTGGAACAGGCTGGGTGCCGATTTGTTCTGCAGCCAGGCGCGCCACTGATTAATCCAGCCACTCAGCAGGGGGGCCAGCAGCACCGCCAGGAAGA
>JAJZHC010000163.1 GCA_021804705.1 Pseudomonadota bacterium | reverse complement strand
GCGATGGCGTGAAGCGGGTTTCAAGGGGCGGGTCAGCCACCTGGACATGAATTGGAAGGGGTCCCAGACACAACCGACCGACTACGCAGTGCACTCTGATTTCACCGACTTTCAGGCCAATGCGAGGGACATGCTACCAGCCATCCGTGGTTTTTCAGGGCATCTGGACGCCTCTGCCGACGGGGGGCAGCTCAAGGGCAAGGGAGCAGATACCGTGCTCAACTTCCCCAAAATCTTCGCCGTGCCGATTCCTGTGCGTACCTATAATCTCGACGCATCCTGGACACACCAGCAAGACCAAACCGAGATCCACTTTAATCGATTCGAGGTCGAGAACGCGGATCTTGCAGGGGGCATGACCGGGAAGCTCACTCTGGGCCCTGGAGGTCCTGGCGACAGTCACTTGAGTGGGGAACTGCAGCGCGCATTGCCCGCTGCGGCATGGCGCTACATGCCACTTGACGTCTCAGCCGATGCCCGCAACTGGCTTCAAGGAGCACTGACGGGAGGCACGGCGCGTCATGTCACCTTCGAGGTCAATGGTGATTTGCAGAAGTTTCCGTTTCCTGGCGATCATGGAGGCAAGTTCAGGGTTTCGGCGCAAATTGCCGATGCCGTGTTGCGTTACGATGCAGATTGGCCTGTCATCACCGGCATTCAGGCCAATCTCCTGATTCAGGGTGAGGCGATTTCGGTGACAGCTACCGACGGACTGATCATGGGGTCCAAAATCAAGACCGCCCATGCGCAGATTGCCGACTTGACCCAGGCCGACCCTCTGCTCACGGTGACCGGCGAGGCCGAAGGCAGCGTGCACGACGGCTTGGGCTTCATTGCCGCAAGCCCCGTGTCAAAGTTCATTAATCACTTCACGGATGGCATCCAGGGTGAAGGTGCCGCTCGCTTGAATATTGAACTGCAAATCCCCCTCAATCATGTGAAGGACACGAAGGTGAAAGGGGATTACCAGTTCCTTGATGCCATCATGGACGATGGCGATGCGGGTATTCCTCCCATTACCCAGATCCAGGGACATCTGTTGTTTACAGAAACGCAGTTGAGCTCACAGGGCTTGACTGCAACCGTCATGGGAGGGCCCGCTGCATTCGAATTATCCACCTTGTCCTCGGGAACGACCCGCCTCGTCGCTCATGGCAACGCTGACATGTCCCATCTCATCAAGGTCTACCACCAGCAGATTCTCGCGGACGTATCAGGTAAAGAAGACTGGAGGGGTGAGTTCAATTTTTCACAGAAGTTTTCTGACATCCGGCTGGAATCCCAGGCTGCCTATCTGGGTGAGCCGGTTAACGTCCGGATTTCCACGCTTAAGGACGGTACGCTGGATGTGGCTCTCAAGGGCAAAACATCCCAGGCCAGCCTGATGAAGCGCTATTCCGTTTCGATGCTCAAGGCGCTAGACAGCCCGGTGGACTGGAACGGGCATATCTATGTGCGTTCGGGTGGGCGCGATGAAGTTGTCATCAATGGTGTTGCGCAGGTTTTTCAGGAACCGGCAAAGATCGTGGTGTCCGGTTCATCACGAGGCAAGCTGCTGGCCGATCTCTCTGGCAGGGTGTCGGTTGGGTCGTTACATCGTCTGGGTTATATCAGTCTTGCTGACCATGCCAGTGGGGCAACGGATTGGCGTGCGCACTTCGAACAGGATGGGGCAAGGATGCGCACCCTCGTTACCTCCAGCCTGGCAGGTGTCGCCATCGATTATCCGGAACCCTTCCACAAGGAAGCCCGTACGCAACTCCCCTCCAGCCTCACATGGACTTCAGAAGGCAGCGCTCGTCAGCTCAATGTCGTGCTGGACAGCTGGTTGGGCGTGCGCGTGGGTTATGTGGCGTCAGCCAAAGGCGACACACTGCAACCGCGCCGTGGTGTCATCAACTTTGGTGGTGAAGCACCGACGCTGCCTCCTGACGGCTTTTCCGTGATTGGTACATTGCGACATGCTGACCTCGATCAATGGCAAAAAATGCTGGGCGACAGCACCGGAAATGCAGCGGATGGCAGTCTCTTCGGACCGGTGACCTGGGCCAGCGTGGGCGTAGAGGACACCCGGTGGGGCGGAAGGGTATGGGGGGGGCATCACATCACGGCTACGCTGGAAGGAGGGCATTGGCAGGTCCAGAGCCGCGGCGCCGAGGTTGAGGGTGAAATGACCTGGTTTCCCGAAGGAGTTGGACGGATTCGGGCGCATTTCACCAAGCTTGTGGTGCCGACTGCTGCACCTGGGAGTGATACCGGGGACACCCCCGTGAATACGGATGCCCAGAAAAACATGCCATCCCTGGATCTCGTTGCCGAAAGGTTCTGGGCCTTGGGCAAGCCCTTGGGGCGTTTACAGGTTGCTGCGGTTCACGATGGTAACGTGTGGCGTCTCGACCGGTTTTCGCTGGTGTCAGCGCAAGGAACAGTGGATGGTGATGGACGCTGGACAGGGGCACCCACACCGCAAACCCAGGTGAATGTGCATCTCAAGGCAACTGATCTGGGAAAGCTGCTGTCAGACCTTGGATACCCCAACATGGTTGCGCGGGGAAATGGCGAAGTACGCGGGCAGATGAACTGGAGCGGCAATCCACAGGACTTCAAGCTGTCGCGGGCCGCTGGACAATTCTCTATGGATCTGCGTGACGGACAGTTTTCCAAGGTGGAACCGGGTGGAGCGGGCAGGCTGATCGGTCTGCTCAGCCTGCAAACACTGCCGCGTCGCATCACTCTGGATTTCCATGACATATTCTCAGACGGGTTTGCTTTTGATACGCTCACTGCAAACATCGCCATGAGCCATGGCGTGTTCTCGACCCGTGATTTTGACATGACCGGACCGGCCGCCAGGGTCATGCTTTCAGGAACCGTGGATGTTGCTTCAGAAACCACAGAATTGAACGCCAGGGTATCGCCAGCGGTGGGAAACAGCGTTTCCCTGGCCACAACGGTGATCGGAGGACCCATTGCGGGAGCGGCATCCTACCTATTGCAAAAGCTCTTGAAAAACCCGATTGATCAGGCCCTGACCTATGAATACGTCATTGAAGGCGGTTTGGATGACCCCAAAATCAAGCCCATGGGGCCCGCTGCCGTTTCGGCGACTCCGCGCCAGTGAATCGTATAGGATGACGCAATGACGTCCGTAAAAAAACCTGCAACAACATCAGATTCCGGATTTGGAAAGGCCAGGCCACTTCCGGGAAGTTTTCGTGTGGCTGCCATACAAATGGCTTCGGGCCCGCAGGTGGGCGCCAATCTCTCAGAAGCCGGGCGCCTCATCAGGATGGCTGCCGACCAGGGGGCAGGACTCATCAGCCTGCCAGAATATTTTGCCATCATGGGCATGCATGACGACGACAAGGTCAAAGTGGCAGAAGACTTTGGCAAGGGCCCCATCCAGGAATTCCTGTCGCGCACGGCAAGGCGCTTTGGTGTGTGGATCGTGGGCGGATCCATTCCGATCAAATCCGGTGATGCACACAAAATCCGCAATAGCTGCCTTGTGTATGACGCTGAGGGAAGCTGTGTGGCCCGTTACGACAAGATTCATCTGTTCAG
>JAJZHC010000162.1 GCA_021804705.1 Pseudomonadota bacterium | reverse complement strand
GCTCGGCGGCGGCCTCGCGCTGGAGTTTTCTTTTCCGATGTTGTCCCGGGCCGCCAGTGGCAGCCCGGGCACCGAAGTCAACGCCTGGATCGTGATTCACCCCGATGATCGCGTGGTGATTCGCATCGCCCGTTCAGAAATGGGGCAGGGTACGTTCACGGCCCTGGCGCAACTGGTTGCCGAAGAGCTCGATTGTGACTGGTCCAGGGTGAGCGCCGAATTTGCCTCGCCCAACGAAAATTTCCGCAGAAACCACGTCTGGGGTTCAATGTCCACAGGTGGCAGCAGGGGGGTGCGCACCTCCCAGGATTACGTGCGTAAGGCAGGGGCCAGTGCCCGCCAAATGCTGGTGACGGCCGCGGCAGAGCAATGGCGCGTGCCCGTGGCGGATTGTACGGTGGAGCGCGGTGTCATCACCCATGCTGCTAGCGGCCGCAAACTGCGTTATGGGCAGGTTGCCACTGCCGCAGCCAGGATTGCACCGCCCAAAGAGGTCACCCTGCGCGACCCCAAGGACTGGAAGATTGCCGGCAAACCGTTGCATCGGCTCGACATTCCTGACAAGGTCATGGGCAAGCCCGTCTTTGGCGTGGATGTATCCCTGCCGGGGATGCTGCATGCTTCCATTGCACAATGCCCCGTTTTTGGCGGCAAGCTGGTCAGCGTGGATGCAAGCGCTGCCGAGAAGATGCGTGGCGTCAAAAAAATTGTGCGTGAAGACAATTTCGTCGCCGTGGTGGCCGATAGCTGGTGGCGCGCTGATGAAGCCTTGAAGAAACTCGTCATCCAATGGGATGCAGGCAGCTACGCCCATGCCAGCAACGACACCGTCACAGCGATGTTGCAGGAAGGGCTGACGGCCAACGACCTGCCCCAGGCGCGCATGATGGGCGATACGGCTGCGGCCCTGAAGGGGGCGGCAAAAGTGGTGGAGGCGGAATACCATGCGCCCTACATCAACCACGCCACCCTCGAGCCCCAGACCTGCACGGCCTGGTTCAAGCCGGAAGGATTTCTGGACATATGGACCTCTACACAGGATGGCGAGGCATCCATGATTGCTGCAGCGGCAGCCTCAGGTTTGCCTCTCGAGAAGATCGAGGTTCACAAGATGATGCTGGGCGGCGGGTTCGGCCGGCGTGGGGGCCCCCAGGATTTTGTCACCCAGGGTGTCCTGATCGCCAAAGCCTTGCCCGGGGTACCGGTCAAATTAATGTGGTCCCGTTCAGAAGACATGCGCCACGGATTTTATCGTCCCGCCAGCATCGTTCGCATGAAAGCGGGTCTCGACGCACAGGGCCATCTCGTGGCGCTGCATACCAAAGTGGCCTGTCCTTCCATTCTGAAAGTATTGCGTCCCGCGGCACTCCCGAAGAACGGAATCGACCCCACGGCGGTGCGTTCCTTCTACGACATGCCCTATGCGGTGCCCAACCAGCAGGTGGATTACGCCATGCGCAACGGCCATGTGCCGGTGGGTTTCTGGCGTGCTCCAGGCCAGCAGAACGCCTTCTACCGCGAATGCTTCATTGACGAACTGGCTGTCATGGCTGGCCAGGATCCGGTGGCTTACCGCCAGTCCATGCTCAAGGAGGGCGACAAGAATCGGCTCGTGCTGGAAGCGGTGGCTAAAGCAGCCGGTTGGGGTACGCCGTTACCCTCGGGAATGTACCGCGGCGTTGCGGTGGCCGATGGTTTCGACAGTTTTACGGCCACGGTGGCAGAAGTGTCCGTCAATGCCAAGGGTGAGCCCCGGGTGCATCGCGTCGTTGTGGCCATTGATTCGGGTTATGTCGTTAATCCGGACACCTGTCGCGCCCAGGCGGAAAGCAATGTGATCTTTGGTCTGGGCAGTATCCTCTACCAGGAAAACAACCTGAAGGACGGCAGCATCGTCGAATCGAACTTCCATGATTTTCGGCTGCCGCAGATTTCCGAAATGCCGCAGGTTGAAACCCTGCTGGTGCCGACAGGAGGCTTCTGGGGCGGACATGGCGAGCCGGCCATTCTGGCTTTGGCGCCAGCGGTGTGCAACGCCATCTTTCAGGCCACCGGCACCCGGGTGCGCTCGCTACCGCTCAAGCATCACGACCTATTGCGGCACAGCAGCCTGGGCAATCAGGCTGGCGTCACTTAACTGCGCTACTTGCCAGCAGTCCTTCAGCAGTTGCCGGGTCTGCGCTGCGGACAGGATGCCCTCGGTGAGATCCGTGAATTTTGTTTCAAGCTGCTGATCGGTCATGGGCACCTCAAGACTGCCAATGGCATGCGCAATGAACTGATGCAGCTTGCGCCCGTCCTTGAGTGTGATGGTCATGTCCACCTGCTCGGGCAGAATGGTCGGGTCCACCGTCGCGTTCACCCGGTCGCGCAGGGTCATGATTTTTTGATCCCTGACGGCCCGATCGCTGAACTGTTTTTCTCCCGCAGCTCCATCGATGAGGGCTACTGCGACGGCGTGATACACGCTGAATTTTCCTTGCAGGCCCTCTTGCGGGGTTTTCTTTCCAGTCAGTTCAATGACCAGCGGGTTGACGCGCAACTGAACCGAAGCGATGTCCCCGGGCGTGAGTTGGTACTGATTGCGTAGCCGGATGGCGGCATCGATGGCCGGATGGATGACGATGCCACAGGCAAAGGGTTTATAGGTATTCAAGGCCATTTCGTATCGCTGGCCCAGGTCTTCGGTGATTTCCCTGTAATCCTGTTTTGTGCTGATGGTGTTGGCCCAGCCCCGCTTGGCCTCGATCATGCCGTTGGAGCTCGTAAAATTTTTCGAGGCCAGCAATGCCGCGAAAATGCCATTACTGGCGGCGCGCCCCGGATTGAAGCTTTTGTTCATGGAGCCAAAGGATTCGCGCAATCCCACGGGTTGAGAAGCGGCAAGGCCCAGGGCCCACACCATCTGTTGTTCGTTCAGCCCCAGAACCTTTCCGGTAGCAGCCGCGGCACCGAACACGCCAGCAGTCCCCGTGATGTGCCAGCCCACGTCGTAGTGGTTGGGGTAAACCGCATTGCCGATGCGGCAGGAGGTTTCAATCCCCAGTACCAGTGCATTGAGAAAATCCCGACCCGAGACAGGGTGGTATTCAGCGAGTGCCAGTATGGCAGAGACTACGGGGCCCGCGGGGTGGATGATGGTTTTGAGATGGGTGTCGTCGTAGTCGAAGATGTGGCTGCTCACGCCGTTGATGAACGCGGCATTCATGATGTCGAAGCGTTCGCGCCGCCCCAGCAGCGCAGCTTGCGGCGGCCCGGAAAAAGGCGCCAGTGCAGACACGGCGCACGTGATAGTCTCATGCCTTGAGCCACCGACGGCAACACCCACCCAGTTGAGAAGCGTGCGGGTTCCTTCCTTGCGCACGCCCTCGGGCAAATCCTCATAGCGCGCATTGACGATGTAGCGGGCCAGCCTGTGCGTTACCTCGTGCGCTGCTGCAGGGTTGGCTGCCGGGGCAGGGGGCGTATCCCCGTCGGCTTGCGCCAGCCCCAGAACGGCAGGTGCGGCCACAGCCGTGGTGGCGCTGACTTTGAGGAACTGGCGGCGGGTGGACTCGTTCATGCAAAGGTCTCCAATTTCAAAATCG
>JAJZHC010000161.1 GCA_021804705.1 Pseudomonadota bacterium | reverse complement strand
GCAGCGACCCCTCGTGCCACAGCCAGCGTCAGCACGGCCTTGGCGAGCGGATGCTCGCTGCCGGATTGCAGTCCGGCCGCTGCCGCCAGCACGACTTCTGCTGTCTCTTGCCCCACGGGCTGAAACGCCTGCAGCACCGGTTTGCCTTCCGTGAGCGTGCCAGTTTTATCAAAAGCCACGACGGTCACGGCATGGGCCAGTTCCAGCGCTGTGGCGTCCTTGATCAGGATGCCCTGCCGCGCCGCCACGCCGGTGCCCACGAGGATGGAAACGGGAGTTGCCAGTCCCAGGGCGCAGGGGCAGGCGATGACGAGCACCGAGACCGCGTTGATGAGTGCGGGCTCGACGCTGCCCAACCACCACAAATTGCTCAGGAAGGTCACCAGTGCGATCACCAGCACGATGGGCACAAACACCGCACTGACGCGGTACACCTGGCGCTGGATGGGCGGTTTGGTGGCCTGGGCATTGGCCACCAGCCGAATGATGCGCGCCAGGGTGCTTTCCGCGGCGCTGGCGCTCACAGAAACCACAAGGCGCCCCAACCCGTTGACCGTCCCCCCGGTCACGCGACTGCCTGCCCGCTTGGTCATGGCTTCACTCTCACCGGTCAGCAGGGATTCGTCCACATCACTTTCACCCTCGTCAATCACGCCATCGGAGGGAATGCGCTCACCAGGCATGACCAACACCCGGTCTCCCGCCAGCAGGTGCTCTGTGGGAATGGCACGATTGAATCGCGTTGGACGACCGGGATCGATCAGGCGGGCAGTGTCCGGACGCAGGGACTGCAATGCGCGGATGGCATCCGCAGCTTGACGCCGGGCTCTGGATTCCAGCAACTTGCCCAGCAACACCAGCGTAATCACCACACTACTGGCTTCGTAGTAAACCGCGTGCATGCTGTCTACGCCGCGCAACGCCTGCACCGTGCTCAAGCCATACGCGGCACTGGTCCCCAGCGCCACCAGGAGGTCCATGTTGCCGGAACGATTTTTGAGGGCGATGAACCCGGCGCGGTAGAAGCGCCAACCCAATACAAACTGCACCGGCGTAGCCAGGGCCCATTGCACCCACAAGGGCAACATAAAGGCAAAGCCAAAACCGGAAAGCACCATGGAAAGCAACAGGGGTGCCGTCAGCAGTGCCGCAGCCATGACGGCACGCAGCTCGCGCGCATCCTTGACCTGCTGCTGGGCATCCTCACGGGCAAACACGTCATCCGTCACGGCGCGCGCGCCATACCCCGCAGTGACCACGGCACGGACCAGCTGCGTAACGATATCGGGCTTGGCTGAGCCACCCTCGTCCAGCGTCACTTCGGCCTTTTCGGTGGCCAGGTTGACGCTGGCTTCGGTGACGCCGGGCACTTTGTGCAGCGCTTCTTCCACATGGGCCACGCAGGAAGCGCAGGTCATGCCCGTGATGGCAAGTGTTTGTTTCATGGTGCGTTACCGTGGGTTCTGGTCATGAATCCTGTAGAATAGCGCAATTATGTTGTCCGTCTCACACTTGACCTGTCAAAGGGGCGAGCGGGTCCTGTTTCAAGACCTCAGTTTTGAACTGCCCCAATGCCAATGGCTCCAGATTGCTGGGGCTAACGGTGCTGGAAAAACCAGCCTGTTGCGCATTCTCTCTGGCCTGTCGGAGCCCGTTGAAGGTCGCGTGACCTGGAATGGAACCCCCCTGCGCGAGGACCGCGAAGCCTTTCATGCTGATCTGCTCTATCTGGGGCATCAGGGAGCGCTCAAAGAGGAACTGACCCCACTGGAAAACCTGACCTTGAGCCTTGGAATGGAGGGGTTTGAAGTGCCCGAAACAACTGCCGTACAGGCGTTGCACCAGTTTGGCCTGCAGGGGCGCGAACAACTGCCGGTACGCTTTCTGTCCGCAGGCCAACGCCGCCGCGTCCTGCTGTGCCGCCTGCTGTTGCGCCCTGCGCGCCTCTGGATTCTTGACGAGCCTTACACCGCGCTGGACATCCATGCCGTGGGCTTTTTATCCGGTCTGATTGAAGCCCATCTGCTGGGAGGCGGTAGCGCCGTACTGACCAGCCATCAGTCCATGACGCTCTCCCCCGGAATGTGCGTCACCCTATGATCCGCCTGCTTGCCCCCTTCCGTCAGTCCGTATGGCGCGACCTGTTGCTGGCCGCACGCCACAAAACCGAGATCATCACGGCCTTGTTCTTTTTTGTCATCGTGGTCAACCTGTTGCCGCTGGGCATCGGGCCAGACCCCGACCTGCTGCGTAAAATTGCTCCCGGCGCCCTATGGATTGGCGCCCTCCTGGCCACCCTGCTGGGACTGCAGCGCCTGTTCGCCCCCGACCATGCGGATGGCACCCTGGAACAGATGGCCCTGTCTCCACAATCCTTCACCCTGCTGGTGGCGGGCAAAATCGTGGCCCATTGGCTGGTGGCGGGGCTTCCCGTCGTCCTGATTGCGCCTCTTTTGGGTGTGCAATTCGATTTGTCCGGACGCAGTCTGTTCATTCTGACCCTGTCCCTGTTGTTGGGTACGCCCATCCTGTCGTTGATCGGTGCCGTAGGTGCCGCGTTGACGCTGGGCGTGCGCGGCGGTGGCGCGTTGCTCTCGCTGCTGATCCTGCCCCTCTACATCCCGGCCCTGATTTTTGGCGCAGGCGCCGTAGAGGCGGACCTCGCCGGAATCGGGCCCGATGGACACCTGTCCCTGCTGGCTGCCCTGTTGGTGGTCAGCACTTTTTTTGCGCCGTGGGTTGCCACGGTAGCGTTGCGCGTTGCGCTGGAGTAAACGGATGAATCATTCCCTGGTCAACTGGTTTAAATTTGCCTCGCCCGCCTCCTTTTATCCACTGGCTGGGCGGCTGATCCCCTACTTTGCCACCGTCGCCGTGGCCTTGCTGGCCGCGGGTCTGTGGATCGGATTGCTGGTGGCCCCCACGGATGCGCAGCAGGGCGAAGGTTATCGCATCATCTTCGTCCATGTACCGGTAAGCTGGATGTCCATGTTCATCTATTGCGTGATGGCCTTCTGGGCCGCCCTGGGCCTGTCTTTCAACACCCGTCTGTCGGGCATGATGACTTCGGCACTGGCGCCCACGGGCGCCCTGTTTGCCTTCCTCTCCCTGTGGACCGGGGCCCTGTGGGGAAAACCCATGTGGGGAGCCTGGTGGGTGTGGGATGCACGACTGACGTCGCAGCTGATTCTTTTCTTTCTGTATCTGGGGTTCATCGCCCTGCAGGCCGCCATCGACGATCCGCGTCGCGCGGACAAGGCTGGCGCCATCCTGGCCCTAGTGGGCGTCATCAACGTTCCCATCATTTATTTTTCGGTGCAATGGTGGAATACCCTGCACCAGGGGGCTTCCGTATCCATGACCAAAGCCCCCAGCATGGCGCATACCATGCTGCTGGGCATGTTGCTGATGGCCCTGGCTTTTTGGGCCTATACCATCGCAGTGGCCCTGATGCGGGTACGCTGCATTATTCTGGAACGCGAATTGACCAGCGAATGGGTGAAAAAAAATGCAATGGAATAGCATGAGCGAATTTCTGGCGATGGGCGGCTATGCCTTTTATGTCTGGGGCAGCGTCGGCGCCTGTGCGCTGGGCATGGTACTTGAAGTCTGGATGCTGAAA
>JAJZHC010000160.1 GCA_021804705.1 Pseudomonadota bacterium | reverse complement strand
CGAACTCGGAATCCGAGTAAAACCCGCCAGCCCGCTCGGCCTGGACAGCGTTGACGATGCGGTAGGTACCCACCACTTCGTTGGAACGCGTATCGCGCACCAGCAGGTGGTCGCACAGGGCATCGAAGCGATCCTGATCCACGCCCGCCTCGGGGCTGTTCAGGCGCGCGCCCATTTCTTCGACAAACACGCGCCAGCGCAACTTCTGTGCTGCGCGAATGTCCGCTTCGGAACGGCCATACTGAAACACCAGACGTGGGCTGCGCGTGCCCGGTAACCCTTTCTCCAGACTCAACATGAATGCTTTGACTCCATCGGTGAATATGGGGTTAATATGTCGAGAAGACGTTACCGGTCCGTGATACAACCATGAAAGTTTTGTTAAACCCCGCCACCCCCCTTGTCAAGGGAAATGGGGCGGGGCAGGATGTAGGCCTCCCTGTCTTCAGCGCCAAAGCCCGCTTGTGAACCAGAGCCCTGCCAGCACATTGTTTCTCAATCGCGAACTGGGCCTTCTGGCGTTCAATCGACGCGTGCTGCAGATGGCGGAATCCAACGACACCCCGCTGCTGGAACGCCTGCGCTACCTGTGCATCGTCAGCAGCAACCTCGACGAGTTTTTTGAGATTCGCGTGGCGGGACTCAAGCAGCAGATCAGCCAAGGTGTCGCCGAGTCAGGCCCCGATGGGCTGTCGCCTGCCGAAGTGTTTCAGAAGGTCTGTATCGAATCGCACGCGCTGATCGACCACCAATACGCCCTGCTCAACGATGTCGTGTTGCCGCGCCTCGCCATGGAGGGCATCTGCTTTCACCGGCGCGGACACTGGACGGAAGCCCAGCGTGCCTGGGCGCGCGATTACTTCTTTCGCGAAATCATGCCGGTGTTGACGCCGATCGGGCTCGACACCGCACATCCTTTCCCCCGCATCCTCAACAAGAGCCTCAACTTCGCCGTAGAGCTTTCCGGCAAGGACGCCTTCGGCCGCAACTCGGACAATGCGGTGGTACAGGCCCCGCGCACCCTGCCCCGCTTCATCCGGTTGCCCCCCGACATCGCAGGCTGCCCCTACGGCTTCATCTTCCTGTCCTCCATCCTGCACGCCAATGTGGGCGAACTGTTTCAGGGCATGGAAGTCGAGGGGTGTTACCAGTTTCGCGTCACACGCAACAGCGAACTCTTTCTGGAAGAAGAAGAAGCCAAAAACCTGCGTCTCATCCTGCAAGGAGAGCTGAGCCACCGCCAGTTTGGCGACGAAGTGCGCCTGGAAGTGGCCGAAAACTGTTCTGACAGCATGGCCCGATTCCTGCTGGGCACCTTCGGCCTGGACGAGAACGACCTGTATCGCGTCAACGGTCCGGTCAATCTGGTGCGCCTGATGCAGGTGGCGGACATGGTGGACCGTCCCGACCTGCGCTTTCCGCGCTTCACCCAAAGCATGCCCCGGGAATTTGAAAAACAACCCGATCTGTTTGCGGCGATCCGCAAAAAGGACGTGCTGCTGCATCACCCCTTCCAGTCCTTTGCCCCAGTGGTGGAATTTGTACGCAAGGCCGCAAGCGATCCGCAAGTCCAGGCCATCAAGCAGACGGTGTACCGCGCCGGCACCGACTCGGAACTGATCGACGCGCTCATCGATGCGGCACGCCAGGGCAAGGAAGTCACCGTAGTGGTGGAACTTCTGGCACGCTTTGACGAAGAGGCCAACATCAACTGGGCCGCCAAGCTGGAAGAGGCGGGCGCGCACGTGGTATACGGCGTCTTCGGCTACAAGACCCATGCCAAGATGTGCATGGTGATCCGTCGTGAAGCCGGTGTGCTGCGCCGTTATGTGCACCTTGGTACAGGCAACTATCACTCCAAAACCACCAAGCTCTATACCGATTTCGGGCTCTTTACCGCCGACGGACAAATTACCGCAGACGTCAACGAAATCTTCCTGCAGATCACGGGCCTTGGGCGACATCCCGGCTTGAAACGCCTGTTCCAGTCTCCGTTCACGCTGCACTCCGAACTGAGCAGTGCCATCGCGCGCGAAATCACGCATGCCCGGGCTGGACGCCGGGCGCGCATCATCGCCAAAATGAACGCCCTCACCGAGCCCACCATCATCGAATCGCTGTATGCTGCTGGGCAGGCCGGGGTGCGCGTAGACCTGATCGTGCGCGGCGTGTGCCTGCTGCGCCCTGGCGTGCCCGGCCTGTCGGAACGCATTCGCGTAGTCTCCATCATCGGCCGCTTTCTGGAACATCACCGCGTGTTTTACTTCCATAACGGCGGCGCAGACGATATCTTCATGTCCAGCGCCGACTGGATGGAACGCAATTTCTTCCGCCGCATCGAGGCCTGCGTGCCCATCCTGGAACCTGGCATCAAGCGCCGCATGATGGCGGAGGGGTTGCGTCCCTATTTGCGCGACAATGTTCAAAGCTGGGAAATGAACGGCCAGGGCGAATACCGGCGCCGCAGTGCCCGGGGTGGACGGCAGTTTTCCGCACATGATTTTCTCCTGGAACGCTATTCCCAGAAACCCCAGTAACCTCGGAGGAAGACCATGGATTTGATTCTGTGGCGCCACGCCGAAGCCGAAGACAGCATTCCGGACCAGGAGCGCGTCCTGACGGCGCGTGGTAAGCATCAGGCACAACGCGTGGCGCAATGGCTGGGCAGCTCACTGAACGCACCCTATCGCGTCATCGCCAGCCCTGCCGTGCGCACGCAAAGCACGGCGGCCGCGCTCACCCCTGATTTTGAGACCAGCCGTCTGGTGGGCGTGGGGGCCACGCCCGAGCAGATTCTCAAGGCAGCCCAGTGGCCCGATGCCCCCATCCCCGTGGTCGTGGTGGGGCACCAGCCTTCGTTGGGTCAGACCGCTGCGTTATTGCTGTCGGGGCGCCCGGACCATTGGAGCGTGCGCAAGGGCGCCTTGTGGTGGCTGTCGTATCGGGACCGTCACGGCGCCGGGCAGGTGGTGCTGCGTGCTGTGCTCAACCCGGAATTTGTGTAGCGCCAGCCAGTTCGCGCACTGTGGCCGCAATGGTCTCGGCCCAGTGCGTCACGCGCCCGGCATCCGCGCCCTCCACCATCACGCGAATCAGCGGCTCGGTGCCTGATGGACGCAGCAATACGCGCCCGGACCCACTGAGGTCGCGCTCGGCCGCTTCCACGGCTGCACGCACTCGGGGAGCCTGTTCCAGGTCGACGGGTACGGTGGTCCGGACGTTGATGAGGCATTGCGGGAAAAGCTTCACCTCGGCCGTGTACGCGCCCAGCGTCGTGGCATTGGACACCAGCGCCGCCAGCACCTGCAATGCAGAGACGATGCCATCGCCGGTACTGTGCTTGTCGCGGCAAATGATGTGCCCCGAATTTTCACCACCCCAGTACCAATCCAGTTCCGTCATCATTTCGAGCACATAGCGATCCCCCACCCGGGCGCGGACGAAAGGAATGTTGCGCTGGGACAGGGCCAGTTCCACGGCCATGTTGGTCATGGCTGTGCCCACCACGCCGCCGCTGAAGCCGGGCTCCGTCTGGCGATGCTTGACGATGGCATAGAGCAGCTGATCGCCATCGTAGAGCGTGCCCGTGCGGTCCACCATCACCAGGCGATCGCCATCGCCGTCCAGCGCAATCCCC
>JAJZHC010000159.1 GCA_021804705.1 Pseudomonadota bacterium | reverse complement strand
CTGGCTGGAAGCGGAAGCTGAAATCGATGCTCTTCTTGATGGTAAAGAAGACATCAGCCTTCATTGATAAGCAACATCCAGAAAGGAGACCCATCACGGCAACTATCTCTTTGCGCGATCCTTTTTTTACCCGCTTGAGCCGTTTAGACCCTTTCCGCGCAGGAACTGGATCAAGGCCCTCAGTGGCGCCGATAGCTGGCGACGGCTGGCGTAGTAAAGATAGTAACTGTGGTAGGGCGGCGACCAGTCGGTCAGCATTGCCGTGAGGCGCCTTTCCCTAAGCGCCTCGGCGATGTAGGCTTCCACCACATAACCAATACCGACCCCGGCCATGGCCGCCTTGACCATGAGGTCCACGTCGTTGACGATGAGCGGCCCGTTCACCGCGATCTCGATTTTCTTCTTATGTCGTTCAAACTCCCAGGGTACGATCTGCTGATTGGCCAGCCGGTAGCGAATGCAGGTATGGTGCTGTAGTTCCTGAGGGGTTTTGGGTTGCGGATGACGCGCCAGATATTCGGGCGAAGCCGTGGCGATGATGCGGGAAGGCGGGCTGGCTGGAACCAGCAGCATGTCCTGGGCAATGCGCCGACCATACCGGATACCCGCATCAAAGCGCCCCATGGTGAGTTCACTGGTGCTGTTGTCCACCGTGATGTCCAGATGAATGGCCGGATAATTGGCCAGAAAATCCTTCAACATGGGTGCCAGAATCAACTGCGCGGGGATGGAAGAAACGCTCAGACGCAGCGTGCCCATCGGCGTATCACGGAAATCATTGATGGACTCCACTGCAGCACCCAGCGCATCAAAGGCAGGCCGGATCCTTACCAACAGGCGTTCGCCCGCTTCCGTGAGCGACAGGCTGCGGGTGGTTCGGTGCAACAGACGTACCCCCAGCCGTGCTTCCAGGGCGCGGATGGTCTGACTCAGCGTCGATGGCGCCATGTCCAGCGTGGCCGCCGCCCGGGCAAAATTGCCCCGCTCCACCACGGTCATGAAAGCCTTCAGGTCAGCGAACTCAGACCCCCTCATTATTTGCTCCGGCAGAATAGTGTATTTTGATTATGCGTCTTTATGGAAGCAATGAATACCCCTTAGACTGTGTCGACATCATCAATGATGGGGAATCCTGTTCATGAATGAAGTGCGCCTCAAGGCAAGCTGGCTGGAACGACACCGGCGTCTCCTGCTGATCGGTGGACCGACACTGATCCTGCTGGCAGCAGGCGGCCTGTACCTCAATAGCCTGCGCCAGGTTTCCACCGACAATGCCTATGTAGGTGCGGCACGTACGGAAGTGAGCGCCAACATCGCTGGCCGCGTCGTTGAAGTAGCCGTCAAGGACAATCAGGTGGTGCATCGGGGAGACGTCCTGTTTCGACTGGATGACCGGGACTTCGCCATCGCTGTTGCAGACGCCCAGGCACGACTTGCCGCTGTCCGGCTGCAAATTGCCGCCCTGAAAGCCACTTACCGGCAGCATCAGGCCGATGTGGCCGCCGCCCGTGAAGCCCTGGCCTTTGCAGACCAGGACCTGCAACGCCAGAAACATCTGGCCAGCCAGGGCATCGCCTCACAGGCACAGCTGGAACAGGCCCAACACGCCTGGGCTCAGGCCCAGCAAAAGGTGCGCGCGATAGAGCAGGAGGAGGAAAACACCCTGGCCACCCTGGACCACCACCCTGAACAGGACATTGACACGCACCCAACGGTGCGCCAGGCCCAGGCCGCCCTGGACCGGGCCACCCTGAACCTGTCTTACACAGTCATCACCGCTCCACAGGAAGGCATCGTCACCAAGGTGGAACAATTGCAGGTGGGCGACTACGTCAACGCCGCCACACCGGTATTTGCCCTGGTCTCCAGCGGCAAGGTCTGGATCGAGGCCAATTTCAAGGAAACGGAGCTGACCCGCATGCATCCCGGGCAAAAGAGCACGATCGAAGTGGACACCTATCCCGGCAAAACCTTTCATGGTGTGGTGCAAAGCATGAGCCCGGGCACGGGGTCCAGCTTTTCGGTGCTGCCTCCGGAAAACGCCACCGGTAACTGGGTCAAGGTGGTGCAACGCCTGCCAGTGCGCATCAGCATCGACGACCCTGATCCCCAGATGCCCCTGCGTGCCGGACTGAGTGCCACCGTGGAAGTGGACATCCGCCATGACCGCGACTAGCACGGAGCCCGCTGCGCTCAATCGCCCGCTGATCACCGCCTCGGTGATGGCGGCGACCATCATGCAGGCGCTGGACTCCACCATCGCCAACGTGGCGCTACCGCGAATGCAAGGCACACTCTCCGCTACGCAGGACCAGATGGCCTGGGTGCTGACCTCCTATATCGTAGCCACCGCCATCATGATCCCCCTCACGGGCTGGCTGGCCCAGCGCTTTGGCCGCAAACCCGTATTTCTGATTTCCATCGTGGGCTTTACCGTGGCCTCAGCGCTGTGCGGGATTGCCACGAGCCTGCCAGAGATTGTCTTGTTCCGGTTGCTGCAGGGCATCTCGGGGGCAGCCTTGGTACCGCTCTCCCAGGCCGTTCTGTTCGACATCAACCCGCGCGAAAATCACGGACGGGCCATGGCCTTGTGGGGGGTAGGAGTCACCATGGGCCCCATCATCGGACCGGCCCTTGGCGGATGGCTGACGGACCACTACAGCTGGCGCTGGGTGTTCTACATCAATGTGCCGGTGGGCATCCTGGCTTACCTGGGACTCTCCATGTCGATGCCCAACACCAAAAAAATCATCGGGGATTTCGATTTCTTCGGGTTCACGAGTCTGGCATTGGGCATCGGCGCGCTACAACTGCTGCTGGATCGGGGTGAGCTCAAGGACTGGTTTGGCTCCACCGAAATTGTCCTGTACGCACTCGTGATGTGCCTCGCGTTCTATATGTTCATCGTGCACACACTCACACACCGACATCCGTTCCTCAGTCCTTCGCTGTTTGCCGATCGCAATTTCCTGGTCACCAACGTGTTCATTTTCCTGATCGGCGTGGTGCTCTTTGCCACCCTGGCCCTGGTACCCCCCATGCTGCAACACGAGATGGGCTATCCCGTGCTACTGACGGGGCTCGTCACCGCACCGCGAGGGGCGGGCACCATGCTGTCCATGATCGTGGTGGGGCGCCTCGTCGGCAAATTCGATGCGCGCCTGATCGTGGGAGCGGGCCTGGGCATGACCGCCCTGTCGCTGTGGCAGATGACCCAGTTCGACCTGCTCATGGATGACCGCCTCATCATCACCACAGGCATCCTGCAGGGATTCGGCATTGGCCTCTCTTACGTGCCGCTGTCCACCATTGCCTTTAGCACCCTGCCCTCGGCGTTACGCAACGAAGGCACCGCGTTTTTCAATTTGCTGCGCAACATTGGCAGCGCCATCGGCATTTCGGTGGTGCAAACGTTGCTCACCCGCAATACGCAGTCCATGCACGCCACACTCGCCGAACACATCACGCCCTATACCCTGCCCCAGATCATGCATGGCACGGCGGACCTTCAGGCCCTCAACGGGATGATCACCCGCCAGGCGGCTATGATTGCCTACAACGACGATTTCAAACTGATGATGCTCGTCACGCTTGCCGTGATTCCCCTGCTGCTTTTCATGCGTCCGCCGGCGCGGACTGCC
>JAJZHC010000158.1 GCA_021804705.1 Pseudomonadota bacterium | reverse complement strand
TCAGCAGGAGGCAGTTTCAGAAGGGCGGCAACTTCAGCGGCCGCCTTGCCACCACCAGCCACATAGTCGAAGGTGACGGGGTCCAGGCGCAGAATGTCGCGCCCCACCTTCTTGTAGAAACCGGCGCCGGATTTGGCACCCAGTGACCCTGCCTCGATCAGGCGCGACACCACCGGGGGCGTGGCATAGGCCGCACGAAAGGAATCATTAGGCAACTGCTCCTGAAGCGTACGGACCACGTGCACCAAGGTATCCAGGCCAACCACGTCCGCCGTACGATACGTAGCTGAACTGGCGCGCCCCAGTTTTCTGCCGGTGAGATCGTCCACGACATCGCAGGTCAAACCGAATTTTTCAGCTTCGATCAGGGTAAACAGCATGCCGGCCACGCCGACGCGATTGGCGACGAAGTTGGGTGTATCGAGGGCACGCACCACGCGCTTGCCCAGACGGGTGGTCACAAATGTTTCCAGGTCATCGAGGATAATGCCTGCTGTGGCTGCCGTGGGGATCAACTCCACAAGGCTCATGTAACGCGGCGGGTTGAAGAAATGTATGCCGCAGAAACGCTGGCGCAGCGCCTCGGGCAATTCTTGCGACAGGGCGGTGATGGAAAGCCCGGAAGTATTGGATGCAAGAATCGTCCTTGACCCTACATGCGGTGCAATTCTGTGATACAGACCGCTTTTCCAGTCCATGCGCTCGCCGATGGCCTCAATGATGAGATCACATTCCTGCAACAGCGGCAGATGCTGATCGTAATTGGCGGGCTGGATCAGGGCTGCATCGGCCACAAGGCCTAACGGCGCTGGTCGAATCTTCTTGAGACGCTCCACGGCCCTGGTGGCGATGGCGTTCTTGTCACCATCGGCAGCGGCAAGATCAAACAACACTACGGGAACACGTAAATTGATCAGATGGGCGGCAATCTGCGCACCCATCACCCCTGCCCCCAGCACGGCGACCTTTCGTACGATGAATCGACTCACGCTCTTGGCTCCCTGTGGATTGTTGAATCAAATAGCTGCAGCAATTGCCATTCCAAGCTCCGTCGTGCTGGCAGTGCCTCCCAGGTCTGGCGTCCTGGGCCCTTGGATCAGCACTTCCTCGACGGCTTTGATGATGGCGTCATGAGCCGCCCGATAACCAGGGCCCTCACCCAGAAAATCCATCATCAGGGCACCCGACCAGATCATGGCGATGGGATTGGCAATGTTGCGCCCATAGATATCGGGCGCAGAACCATGAACGGGCTCGAACAATGAGGGAAACAACCGTTCAGGGTTGAGACTGGCTGATGGCGCAAGGCCGATGGTGCCGGTACAGGCAGGTCCGAGATCCGACAGGATGTCGCCAAACAGGTTGGAAGCGACCACGACGTCAAAGCGCTCGGGACTGAGGACAAAGCGCGCCGTCAGGATATCGATGTGGTATTTGTCCCAGTGTACCGTGGGGTAATCTCCAGCCACGGCCTCTACCCGTTCGTCCCAGTAGGGCATGCTGATGGAAATACCGTTGGATTTGGTGGCAGAGGTGAGATGGCGCCGCGGGCGTTTTTGCGCCAGTTCAAAAGCGTAGCGCAAGATGCGATCCACGCCCTTGCGCGAAAACACCGACTCCTGCACCACGACTTCGCGTTCAGTACCAGCAAACATTCTGCCACCAATGGAGGAATATTCACCTTCGGTATTTTCGCGTACCACCAGAAAATCGATGTCTCCGGGTTTCTTTCCCGCCAGGGGCGATGGTACGCCAGGCATCAGTCGCACCGGACGCAGGTTGACGTACTGGTCAAACTCGCGCCGGAACTTGATCAGGGAGCCCCAGAGGGAAACATGATCGGGTACCACCTCGGGCCAGCCCACCGCGCCGAAATAGATGGCATCAAAATGCTTGAGTTGCTCAAACCAATCTGCCGGCATCATTTCGCCATGACGCTGCCACCAGGAAGCGCTGGCCCATTCCAGCCAGGTCCATTCCAGCGCGATGCCCATCTTGCGGGCTGCGGCTTCCACGACACGAACCCCCTCAGGCATGACTTCCATGCCGATGCCATCCCCAGGGATGACTGCAATCCGATGTGCCATCAATTCCTTTTGGGTGCCAGGCACCCGATACCGATCAACGAGACGGCAATTTTACCGCATTGCCGCTTCACTGAGCAGGAGTAGAATGGCGGGATGCGTTTGGTACTCGATTTTGCCGATCACCCGGGACATGTCATCAGAAGGGTGTTTACTCAACCCAGTGTGGTCCTGAAAGCCTATCACCCGGATGAAGTGAGGCCATTGCTGGACCAGATTGAAGCGGCCACGCGCAATGGGGCCTATGCGGCCGGATACATGAGTTATGAATGCGCCCCGGCTTTTGAACCCAGCGCCCGTGTGCATGCCTCCTTGAGCAAGCCCATCGCGCAATTTGGCGTGTTCGACGCCCCGCAATCCATGCTGCACCCCCCCCTCTCGACCGAACCGGTGTCCTGCTCACCCTGGAAACTCGACGTTTCTCCGGAGGAATACGCCCAAAACATTCACCTGATTCATGAAGCCATCGAGCGGGGCGACACCTATCAAATCAATTACACGCTGCGGGCCGTATCACGGCTGACAGGGTCAAGCGGCGCCTATTACGAACGGTTGCGTCATGCGCAACGCGCAGACTACTGCGTCTGGCTGGACTGCGGTGACTTTCAGATTCTCTCCATTTCTCCCGAGCTGTTTTTTGCCAGGACCGGCAACGTGGTTACCACCCGCCCCATGAAAGGGACGGTACGCCGGGGCTTTCAACCCGAGGAAGACGCTGCCCTGGAACGCTGGCTTTCCGAATCACGCAAAAACCGGGCAGAAAACCTCATGATCGTGGATCTGTTGCGCAATGACCTCTCACGCATCGCCCGTTCTGGCACGGTCCACGTCCCTGCCCTGTTTACCATTGAACGGTACCCCACCGTACTGCAGATGACCTCCACGGTGCAAGCCACCTTGCGCGATGAGATCACGTTGTGCGACATCTTTGCGTCCCTGTTTCCCTGCGGCTCCATCACGGGCGCGCCCAAGCTTAAATCCATGGAACTGATCCACCAGCTGGAGACCAGCGCCCGCGGCCCTTACTGTGGTGCGATTGGCTGGATCAGACCCGGTGGTGACGCCCAGTTCAATGTAGCGATTCGCACCCTCACTCTCGATACGGACAGCGGGGCCATGATATGTGGCCTGGGCGGCGGCATCACTTGGGATTCGCGCAGTGATGAGGAGTATGCCGAGGTGGTCACCAAGTCGAAATTCCTGGAGTTCGAGCCCAAGGATTACGAGTTGCTTGAAACCCTGCTTCTGCGAGACGGTCAGTTCTGGCTGGAAGAAGGGCATCTGGCGCGTCTCGCCCGGTCCGCTGCCACCCTGGGATTTCCGCAACCCGCGGCGGTGTTGCGTCCAACCCTGGCGCGCTATGCCCAACAGTACCCCCAGGGGGACTATCGCGTCCGCCTGTGCTATGGCCGTGGGGGCACGGTGCATATGGAGGGTTTTCCCATCTCGCCCAATCCTGCGCTGACGGTGTCCGTCACCCTGGCGCGCACGCCCGTCTCTTCCCTCAACCTGCTTCTGCAGCATAAAACCACGCAGCGCGCCCTCTATGAACACCATGTGC
>JAJZHC010000157.1 GCA_021804705.1 Pseudomonadota bacterium | reverse complement strand
AATCTGCCCCGGCTGCAGGTGGACAAGGGGCTACCCTTCGGCATCGATGTGGGGGGCTTTTACGCCAAGGATCCCACCAGCAATATCGCACTCTATGGCGGTGAGGTGCGCTACGCCCTCTTGAGTGGTGGGGTGACGCAACCCGCTGTAGCCGTGCGCGGCGCTTTTACGCGCCTGAGTGGCGTCAGCGCCCTCGCGCTCGATACCCGCAGCGTGGATATCTCCGTATCCAAGGGCTTTGCCATGCTCACCCCCTATGCGGGGGCGGGGATGGTGTGGGTCAGCAGCACGGCCAATGCGGCACCGCTGGCGGGAGAAAACCTGACCCAGAACAAGGTGTTTGCCGGGGCGGATCTCAATCTCGGGTTCAGCAACCTCGATGCCGAGTGGGACGAGACTGGCGGCGCCCGCTCCCTGAGCCTCAAGCTCGGGTTCCGGTTCTAAGCCTGATGGATAGCACCAGCGCCAGCAGGCACAGCGCCACGATACCGGCGTTGCCCAGCAGCACATAGGGGGTGGATCCCGCAAAACCCTGGGCCATGCCGTTGAGGCTGAAAATCTCGCCGCGTGGGGCGCGGCTTACCACCTGCCCCTTCTCGTCGATGAGGGCCGTGATGCCGGTGTTGGTGACGCGCAGCATGTAGCGCCCGGTTTCCAGCGAGCGGGTCTGGGCCATCTGCAGGTGCTGCTCGGGGCCGATGGAGTTGCCAAACCAGGCATCGTTGGTGAAGTTGGCCAGCAGGGTGGCGCGCGGCAGCGCGCGGATGATTTCCTCGCCAAAGGCGTCCTCATAGCAGATGTCCACGCCCACCCACTGGCCTGCCACGCGCATCGGTGACTGGTCCGGGCTGCCATGCTGCTGGCTGTCCAGGGGAATGCTCAGCACCGCATGCACCAGCGGTTTCAGGATGTCCTCGAAGGGAATGAATTCGCCAAAGGGTACGAGGTGCACCTTCTGGTAGGTCTGCGAGGGCGAGTGGCCAAAGCTGAACACGCTGTTGTAATAGCGGCCGCGCGCGGGCTCGGAGAACATGCCGATCAACACGTCGCTGTCGCGCTCGTAGCCGTAACGCTCGATCTCCTCGGCGTAGGTTTCGGGCATCTGCTGGCGGAAAAAAGGCAGTGCGCTCTCGGGCATCAGCACAAGGCGGCTGCCGCTGTTGTAGAGCAGGTTGGTGTAGCGCTGCACGGTGAGTGCGGTGAGCGCGCGCTGGAATTTCTGGTCCTGGGGAAAATTGCCTTGCAACAGGCTGACCGTGACCGGGTCCCCCTGGGGGTGGGTCCAGGGCACCTGGCGCAGACCTACGCCGGCGCCCACCAGCAGCAGAATGCCCAGGGCAATGGGGGCGATGGCATGGTCGTCGCGCCGTGCGGTCACAAGGGTGGTGATGAGCCCTGCCAGCAGCACCGAGGCAGCGCTCACGCCATACCCCCCCAGCAGCGGCGCGTAGCCCGCCAGCGGTCCTGCTGGGGTTTGCGCATAACCCAGCGATAGCCAGGGAAAGCCCGTGAGAAACCAGCCGCGGGTCCATTCCGACAGCGTCCAGAAGGCGGGCACGGCCAGCAGCCAGCGCGCCCTGGGGCGCTCGGCAAAAAAGCGCGCCGAGAGGTAGCCCACGGCGGCAGGGAACAGGGCCAGCAATGCCGCAAACAGCAGGATGGCGAGGATCGCCAGCACGCGCGGCATACCGCCAAAGTCGTGCAGGCTGATCTCGATCCAGCTCACCCCGCTCACAAAAAATCCCATGCCCCATAAGAAGCCCGTCTCTGCCGCGGCCCAGGGCGTATGGGTGCGCCGCCACAACAGCATCAACACGGTCAGCGACAGCAGGGGGGCGGGCCAGAAGCCGTAGGGGGTAAAACCGGCAACCGCCAGCCCGCCCGAGAGGGCCGCCAGCAGCGCCAGCAGGGCGAGGCGACTCATGAAAACAGGTCGCCCCCGGGCTTGGGCACTTTTTCCACCAGCATCGAGTGCAGGCGCCGGCTGTCGGCGCGCAGTACCTGGAAGACGAGGTTGTCGATGGTAATGCGCTCGCCGCGCTTGGGCATGCGGCCAAAGTGGTTGAGGACGAGGCCACCCACGGTGTCAAAGTCCTCGCTGAAGAAATGGGTGCCCAGCGCCGCGTTGAAGTCGGCAAGTTCGGTGATGGCCTTCACACGATACTTGCCCTGACGGTCGGGCACGATGTTGTCCTCGGTTTCGTCGAAGTCGTATTCGTCCTCGATGTCGCCCACGATCTGTTCCAGCACGTCCTCGATGGTGACAAGCCCCGACACGCCGCCGTATTCATCCACCACGATGGCGATGTGGTTGCGGTTGGCCCTGAACTCGCGCAGCAGCACGTTAAGGCGCTTCGATTCGGGAATGAACACGGCCGGGCGCAGCATGTCGCGCACGTTGAATTCCTGGCCCGCGTAGTAGCGCAGCAGGTCCTTGGCCAGCAGGATGCCCAGCACATTGTCCTTGCCCTCATCCACCACCGGAAAGCGCGAGTGGGCGGTGTCGATGACGAAGGGAATGAAGGCTTCGGGCGCCTGGGCCACGTCGATCACGTCCATCTGCGAACGCGGAATCATCACGTCGCGCACCTGCATGTCGGCCACCCCCAGTACGCCTTCCATCATGGTGAGGGCGTCGGCGTCCAGCAGGTTGCGCTCCAGGGCCATGTGCAGGAAGGCGATCAGGTCCTCGCGATTTTCAGGCTCATGGTGCAGCCACTGGCTGAGGCGCTCCAGCAGGGAAGGTTTATGTGATTCGTCTTGCATGGTGGGGGCGGGTCAGTGGGAAAGAAAATAGGGGTTGGGAATGGCCAGGCGCTCAAGGATCCTGATTTCCAGGGCCTCCATGCGCTCGGCGTCGCGCGCTGTTTCGTGGTCGTAGCCCTGCAGGTGCAGCAGGCCATGCACCACGAGGTGTGCGTAGTGGTGCGCCAGGGGTTTTTTCTGGGCCTGCGCTTCCTGCTTCACCACCGGGGCACAGAGCACCAGGTCGCCCTCCAGGGCGTGGTCCCGTTCTCCGTAGACGAAGGTCAGCACGTTGGTGGGGTAGTCCTTGTGGCGAAATTCCCGGTTCATGCGCTGTCCCTCGCGACGGTCCACCAGGCGGATGGTGAGGCGCGCCGGTGTTTCGAGCGCTGCCTGGGCCCAGCGGCGCAGCTGGCGTGCGCTGGGCTGCCCCGTGGTGCGGCTGGCACGTTGCACGGCAAGGGTGAGGCTGGGCCTGGGATCGGGGTCCATGGGCTACTCGAGGGGCCGGGCGTGGCGTTCATAGGCGTTGACCACCTGCTGCACCAGGGGGTGGCGCACCACATCTTCGGACTGGAAGATGGTGAAGGCAATGCCCTCCACGCGCTGCAGCACGTTGCGCGCGTCGATGAGCCCGCTCTTCTGGGTGCGGTGCAGGTCGATCTGCGTGACGTCGCCCGTGATCACGGCCTTGGTGCCAAAGCCGATGCGCGTGAGGAACATCTTCATCTGTTCGGGCGTGGTGTTCTGCGCCTCGTCGAGGATGATGAAGCTCTGGTTGAGCGTGCGCCCGCGCATGTAGGCCAGCGGCGCCACTTCGATGATGCCGCGCTCAAAGAGGCGCCCCACGCGCTCGTAGCTCATGAGGTCGTAGAGCGCGTCGTAGAGCGGGCGCAGGTAGGGATCCACCTTCTGGCTCAGGTCCCCGGGT
>JAJZHC010000156.1 GCA_021804705.1 Pseudomonadota bacterium | reverse complement strand
CGATTTGCCATGGGCATGGACCCGCTACGGCAGTGGCTCGCGATTCTGCATCATCTATACCTGCACGCCACCTGGGACACAGTCGGCGTTTGGCCTGCCGGTTTCGATGCGGCTGAGCCCCAGGCAGATTTCCAGGTTCCTGCGGGAACCGTTTTTCACTGAATTTCCCTGCACGGTCAATCCTGCGCGTCGCATTTTTGTGACAGTGGGCTCTCCTGCCCCGTGATCATGGCGCAGCCAGCGACCATAGGTGTCACAAGCCAGGCATTTTGGGATGCGTGGCCTTGTCTGGTGGCATGTCTGTAACCTATTGAATAAAATAAATAAATAGTCCATAGATGGAAACTGTTGCCACGGTTGCACTGGGAATGGCATAACCATTTATTTTTACTGATGGAAAATTTATAACTCATTCTAAATATCGATGGTAAATTTACATTAAAACCTGAAATCGCGCATTTTTTCAAACTTTTAATGTATGATGCAACCCATTGACTTCAATTGTGAAAAGAAAAAATATCGAGATGATGATTGGAACCTAACATGACGCACCGTGGGCTTTGGTGGTTTTGTGCGCTGTGGCAAATCCTTTCGGTGGCAAATGCGGCCGAAGGCGACTTGTTGCGGGAACTGACACAAAAAGCCATGCTCACCAACCCGGATGTGTTGTCACACTGGCATGATTTCAATGCGGCAACACGGGAAATCCGCGTGGCACGTGGCGGTTACATGCCCCGGGTGGATCTTTCCAGCAATGCCGGCAATGAGCACCTCACCACACCGCTGGCGCAGTTTCAGCCCATCAGTTCCAGCTTCTACCGGGACACGACCACACTCACGTTCACCCAGATGTTGTACGACGGCTTCATTACCCACGATGAAGTGAAGCGTCTGAATCACGTCCAGCTTGCCCGCTACTTCGAATGGTCGGATGCCATGGAGAATTCGGCGCTGGAGACTGCCCAGGCCTACTTTGATCTGGAAAGGTACCGTGCCCTGTACAAGTTGTCTGAAGAGAACTTCATCGCACACCGCGTGGTTTTTGAAAAAATCGATCTCAAAGTGAAAGCCGGTGTAGGCCGCGCCGTGGATCTGGAACAAATCAAGGGGCGGCTTGCCCTCAGTGAATCCAATCTGGTGACCGATAACTCCAATGTGAGCGACGTGAATGCCCGATTGTTGCGACTGGTCAATGAAATGCCCAAAGGCGAAAGTACGAATGATGGGACCGAGATGCTGGTGCGGCTTATACCGGCCAGGGCCGCCGAATCGCAAATTGCCTCTGCCATCGACAACAACGCGGCGGTCCTGTCAGCCATGGAAAATGTGAAAGCGGCGCAAGCCGATCTCAGCGAGCGTCGCGGCAAGTATCAGCCACGGCTGGACCTGGTATTGTCCGAGGCGCGGGGCCAGAACGTTGGGGGTGTGCTGGGGCCGAACCGCGATGCGGTAGCCCAGGTGGTCCTGAGCTGGAACCTGTTCAACGGCGGGGCAGACTTAAACCGCGCGAACCAGTATGTGGAGAACCTGGAAGCAGCCCGTTCCCGACGGGACAAGGCTTGCCGGGACGTGCGCCAGGCGGTTGACCTGGCCTACCACGGTGTTTGGACCCTGACGGAGCAGTTGACCCTGTTGGAACAGCGCAAGGTGGCCATCGAGCGGGCCAATTACGCTTACCGGAAGCAGTTCGACATTGGTCAGCGCTCCCTGCTGGATTTGCTGGATTCGAACAATGAGCTGTACCAGGCCAACCGGGCCTATGTCAACGCGGTGTACGACCGGGCCATCGATGCAGCCAAGACCCTGGCCGGCATGGGGAAACTGGTGAATACCCTGGGATTGAGCAGGCTGACTGCAGAAGACTTGAACGAGAGTGAAATGGTGACAGAGGCAACCGACAGGCCGGAACGGTGCCCTCCCGAGGCTGCCACCTCCCTGCCGGAACGAAAGGCCGAGCTGATTGATGCGGCCCGGCAACAGCTGGTTCCCACCAGGAGTCTGCCTCCGGGAGTACCGGGCGTCGGTGCCCCTTTGCCCGTGAAACCCGTCCCTGCCCAGAAAAAGAGTGACGACGCGCCCGAAGTGATCACGATTCCCGTGCCCAAGAAGGCAGTGAAGCCGTCATCCCAGCCCAAATCGGAGTCGTCGCCTGCGCCAGTGGCCCCACCTGCAAAGGATGCCCCCGAAGTGATCACGATTCCCGTGCCCAAATCGCCCGAGGGAGCAGCACCTGCAGGCCCTCCGGCTGAAAAGCCCCCTGTTTCGAACACCAAGGCGCCGGTATCCGAGGCAGATCATCCGATTGCTGCGTCGCGTCACGTCTCTTCCCGACCGGCGCATCACAAGCATCAACATGCAGGTGGTCGTGACCCTACGCACAAACCTGCGCACAAAAAGTCCCATCACCGAAATCGCCCCGTCAAAACCGAAATCTCTGGATACAAAAAGGACGAAGGTATGAGCGATTTGGCTGTGCGATAATTGAAAGTTTATGAACGACGTGCCGCCATCGGCCTCTGGGCAGCCCCACCCTGAGCCGCAATCCAGTACCGGACTGCGGGAGGATTTGCTTCTTCATGACCCGCTGCTCGACTGTTTGCTGGAAATATCCCGTATCCACGGGCGAGCCAGTACCCGTGCCGCCCTGACGGCTGGGCTGCCCTTGCCCAATGGCCGGTTGACGCCGGCTTTGGTGGCACGTGCTGCCAACCGGGCAGGATTCAATTGCCGGGTGGTGCGACGTCCTCTCGCCAAAATCGAAGCTGCCCAATTTCCGGTGATCCTGTTACTCAAAGGCAATGAGGCCTGCGTGCAGCTCGGCTGGGAAGTCACCAGTGACAAGGCGGAAGTCCTGTTACCGAATACCGGACAGCTGTCCGTGTACCTGCCCCGGGAAGAGCTGAAGGCACGGTATACCGGGGTCGTGATTTTTCTGCACCCCCGTTTCCGGTATGACCGGCGCATTCCAGAAGTGGCCAAGCTGCACAGTCGCCACTGGTTTTGGGGGGTGATGGCCCAGCAGTGGCGGGCCTACCGTGATTCCCTGGTGGCGGCGCTACTGATCAACCTGTTTGCCCTCGCACTGCCCCTGTTTTCCATGAACGTGTATGACCGGGTGGTGCCCAACTTTGCCGTCGATACGCTCTGGGTGCTGGCGCTGAGCGTGTTACTGTTGCTGGCGCTCGATTTTCTGCTGCGCATGATGCGCGGACATTTCATCGACCAGGCTTCCGCCCGTATCGACGTACAGTTGTCAGCACAGCTGATGGAACGAGTGTTGGGTCTCAAGATGATGGCCCGTCCCGAATCGGTGGGAGCGTTTGCCACAACCCTCAAGTCCTACGAAATCATCCGGGATTTTATTGCCTCGGCCACCGTCATGACCCTGGTGGATATGCCGTTTGCCTTGCTGTTTTACGCGGCGATCTTCTGGATTGCCTGGCCCTTGGTGTTCATTCCTCTCATTGGCTTCATCGTGGTGGGCATTTATGTCTATGCCGTCCAGAACAAGATGCATGAACTGGCCGAAACCACCTATAAAACGGGTGCACAGCGCAGCGCCACCCTGGTGGAAACGCTTGCTGCCATGGAAACCGTGAAGGCGTTGGGCGCTGAAAGCCAGATACAGGCCAACTGGGAAAAATCGGGCGCCTTCCTGACCAAAGTGGCCAACCAGCAGCGGG